>CAZTJM010000005.1:0-64412 GCA_964613865.1 uncultured Limnohabitans sp.
TGGACTTTACCAATCAACTGAGGCTGGAGGGAAAACCCTTGGAGGCTGCAATACGTGAAGCCGGAGAAATCCGTTTTCTGCCGATCGTGTTGACTACCATTACCGCGATAGGGGGTTTGATTCCGATTGCTTTGAGTACAAATCCGCTGATTTCGCCTTTGGCCATAGTTTTGATTGGAGGTTTGATCAGCTCCACTTTGCTTTCAAGAATTGTCACTCCAGTGATGTATAAGTTATTGCCACCTAAAATCTGACTCTATGAACCAACATTACTCTTTGCTGAAGAAAGCCGTGGAAGTCTTTCATTCCTACGGGATCGCTCTCACCGGCCAACGTAAAAACGCCCATCTGATCCAACAGCTTCACATGGATCCTGTCTTCATCAATGGACTCATCTTCGAGCTCGAGTTCCAGCTACAGGTGATCATCCAAGAGGAAAAGCTGGCGCGGGCGTCCACCCCAAGGGAAATCATCGAACTGCTTTTGGAAATCCCCAAAGACAACTGAACAAAAAGAGGCTGCCTGAACCAGACAGCCTCTCCTTTTTTACTCGTCTTTTTTTTCGGCAAGCGTGGTTATCGGCCGCTCTAGAATGGGAACCATCTCTGACCTCACTTCCGCAAAGAGCTTACGGATTCTGCAAGTCTCCTCGTCTTCACATTCGGCGCAGGCCTCATAAAAACGTTCTGAAATACAAGGAATCAAAGCGATCGGCCCATCTACCACCCGCATGATTTGGGCTATGCTGATCTCCTCCGGATCTTTGGCCAAGGTGTAGCCTCCCTCTGCTCCACGAATGCTCCTTACCAATTGGTGGGTTTTCAGGTCTCTAAGTATATTCTCCAAAAACTTGTAGGGAATGTGCTCGCGCTCCGATATCAACTTGGCCGAAACCGGCACAAGCTCAGGGTGGTCTTGAAGAAAAAGTATAGTTTTGATAGCGTACTTGGCTCTTTTGGATAGCATAGGGACTTCTTAGTGGCATCCAAAGTACAAAAAAACCAGAGACCCGGAAAACTAAACTTCATCTAGGAAGTGAAGTTCAAAAATTTGGAATTCAATGGTCTTCTGGCACTTTCTCCCCAGCCTCTATTAGGAAAGCCAGCCGGTTTTCTTTGGGGGGAATCGGGCAGGTGGCAAAAGCGGTATAGGCACATGGCGGATTGTATGCGTAATTGAAATCAATTGTGGTATTCCCCTTACTGTCAGGAAATTTCACGTATAGGTATCTCCCACTTGGATAAGTCGACTCCATGTTGGTTTCGTCCGAAAAAATCACAAACAACTTCCCATCATCCTCCAGCGTAATCAATTCTTGGCTTTGTCCGTTGATCTCAAATTTCAGGATCCCCATTACCCGCCATTCGATGGCCTGCCCCAATACGTTCGTGATGGACATAAACTCGTTGAATTTGGGTTGAAAAAAAGCCTCGAGACGCCAATTCGGATCGTAGACGAAGGTCGGTGTAGGCGAAAATTTTCCCAAAGCCGGATGTTCAAGATTTCTTAGCCTCACCGCAAATCGATCTCCGCGTTTGATTACAGACCATTTCCACTTGCCAGCCTTCAGGCTTCCATTTACGCCTTGGTCTATCGGAAACAAGACCGATTCACCAACTACCTTCCCCTCCCTTTCGACGGGCATTTCATCTGACACAAAAAAAGTAACCTTGTCATCACTTACCCTAAAAACGCCGATTTCATCCCTTTGCGGAGTTTGGAAGATCGCCAAGCTATCTGGGGATACGGCTGCCAAGTGATTGTCCCCAGATTCTAACCAAAGCAGGCCAGCGAGATTTAGCCAACCATCTTCGGCTAGCAGTTCCTCAGACCTTTCAATTTTCCATTGTTCGAATTTGGCATCTTGGGAAAATGCTGAAATACAAAAGGCCCAGCAAACAAGGAATATAGATAGCGTTCTTTCCATTTCATGCAATTTTAAGAAATCGGGCATTACTCCCATAATATCGAAGCGAAGGATTTACCATTTGCTGCCCGACATAGATACCAGCCTCATGGTTTCAAATTCAATACCCAATAGAAACTTGATTTTTCAACAAAAATAGTCGCTGACGCTTGTACAGAATTATAAAAATCTATATTTACATACTATTCATACCGTTTTGATATGAATAGTATATTTTAAATCACTAAATCTCTGTTCTATGTCCAATCCTATCAGTCTGTTTCTGGCATTTTTTCTTTTCGGCGGACTATCCCATGGTCAAACTGCCATTCAAGGTACTATCTCCGATCAAAGGGGTGAACCTCTAGTAGGTGCCACGGTAGTGGTCCCGAATACCAACATCTACGCAATCACCGATGAAGTGGGGAATTTTACACTAAATTACCCAGGTGAATTACCCGTTAGACTACAAGTCAATTTTTTGGGATTCAAAGAATATATCCTGGAAATCAACAGCTTTCCTGAAAGCCCCTTGTCAATCAGATTGGAAGAAGATCTTGAGCTAGCAGAAGTACTAATCACAGCCAGGCGGAGAACAGAGGAAGTCCAAAAAGTCCCTATCCCAATATCGGTGGTTGGCGGACCTAAAATTGAGGAATCTGGATCTTTCAATGTCAATCGTGTGAAAGAGTTGGTGCCTACAGTTCAGCTTTATTCTTCTAATCCGAGGAACACCACGCTTAACATCCGTGGACTTGGATCTACCTTCGGTCTAACCAACGATGGGATCGACCCTGGCGTAGGCTTCTATGTGGACGGAGTGTATTTTGCCAGGCCGGCAGCCACAACCTTGGACTTTATCGATATTGAACAGATCGAGGTGCTGAGGGGTCCCCAAGGCACCCTATTTGGCAAAAACACCACAGCCGGTGCATTCAATATAACTACCCGACTCCCCACATATACACCGGAGGCCAGGGCTGAACTTAGCTTCGGAAACTTTGGATACATTCAGGCTAAAGCTTCAATCTCTGGCCCTCTTTCCAAAAAATTGGCGGCTCGTGTGTCCTTTTCAGGAACCCAGCGGAATGGAACGGTAGAAAACATCCGAACTGGGAATTACATAAATGATCTAAACAACCTCGGTTTCAGGGGACAGGTTATCTATAACCCGAGCAGTAATGTTGAACTCCTATTTTCTGCAGATGCGAGCTCACAGCGACCTGAAGGCTATGCACAGGTAGTTGCGGGTGTAGTTCAAACCCAAAGATCGGCTTATCGACAGTTTGACCGAATAATCGCCGACCTAGACTATGAGCTTCCAAGTCGTGACGCCTTAGACCGGATCATCGATCATGACACCCCCTGGAGATCCAAAAATGACCTCGGAGGAGTCTCGCTCAACGCCGACATACAGCTTGTAAAGGGTACGTTAACTTCAACCACAGCATGGAGATATTGGAATTGGGGTCCTTCCAATGATCGGGACTTTACGGGACTTTCGGTACTTTCTCTATCTCAAGCCCCTTCAAGACACGAACAATTCTCACAGGAAATTCGCTATGCAGGGGATTTTTCCGAAAAACTAAGCGGAGTTATAGGGGTGTATTATCTCGACCAAAATCTAAATACCGCCCCCTATCACACGGAGGAATCCGGAGATGCGCAATGGCGCTTTTCGCAAAACACCGATAGCCCGCTATGGACGACTCCCGGCTTGCTAGAGGGATATGGTATTAGAACGGTATCCACGCTCAAATCCGCCGGAGCAGCGGTTTTCGGACAGCTCGATTGGGCGATCACCGAGAAACTCCGCTTCTTACCTGGCATCCGATTTAACTACGACAAAAAACACGTGGACTACGACCGCCAGACGTATGGAGGACTGACTACAGATGATCCTGCCCTACTTGCGTTGAAAAAATCCATCTACTCCGCCCAAAACTTCACTGCGCAGGTGGAAAACCAAAACTTCTCGGGACAAGCAACCCTCTCCTACCAGTTCAGCAAACAGGTCAATGCTTTTGGCACCTTTTCTACCAGCTATAAGCCAGTGGGTGTCAATCTAGGTGGCTTGCCAACAGTAGCCGGGAAACCGATGTTGGAATTGGCAGAGGTAAAACCAGAATACGTTAAGCACTACGAGCTGGGCCTAAAAACCAATCCCAGCAAGGGATCAACGCTGAATCTTGCCTTCCACCATACAAGTATTGACGACTATCAGACACTCGTTCAGACGGCGGAACTTGGAGTCAACAGAGGCTATTTGGCCAATGCCGAAGAAGTGCGTGTGCTTGGGCTCGAGATGGACGGAAACATCCATCTCAGCCCCGCTTTCTCCGTCAATGGAGCATTTGCCTTTACGGACGCTATATATGCCTCCTTTCCCAATGCTCCCGTTCCGCTGGAGGAGACGGGTGGAGAACAGGCTTTTAAAGACATATCCGGAGGTGAACTGCCTGGTGTGTCCAAATGGGCAGGCTCTTTCGGGGCAAAATACGCTCATAAAGCCAGCTTTTTCGGAAAACAAAGAACTTTCATCGTAGCATCAGATCTGTTTTTCAGATCAAGATTTTCCTCCAGCCCTTCACCTTCGCAATACCTGAATGTGGAAGGATACGCATTGGTCAATGCAAGGCTGGGATTTCGTGGAAAATCAGGACTTTCAGCGTTTCTATGGACCAGAAATCTCCTGAACCAAGACTACTATGAGCAGTTGCTCCCCGCTTCGGGCAATGCCGGCCACTATGCTGCAGTATTGGGCGATCCCATTACCTACGGTGTCACGCTCAAATTCGACCTGTGACACGTTCGAGGGCTATTTTTCCCCGAAAAGGCAAGAACCTCGCGCCTGGCTTTTTTCTTGCTGCGAATTGTAAGCAGGGATAAGTGAGCATTTTCCGCCTAAAATCTTGATGATTTCCGCCAACGTTGACTTTCCCCTCATACAAATTTTCTTATCTTAAGCCAAAAAAAGCCAAAGCTCATGGATTTATCCTCCGTTTTTTCTCTAGATGGAAAGGTTGCACTGATCACTGGTGCAAGCAAAGGAATCGGCTATGGAATCGCGGAGATTTTTGCAGCGGCGGGTGCGAAAGTAGTCATCAGCAGCCGTAAGCAGGATGCCTTGGATGAAAAGGCCAATCAGCTCAAAAACCAGGGATATGAAGCTTGTGGCATTGCCTGCAATGTCAGCAACACGGAAGAGCTCTCCCAACTGGTAAAGAAGACTGTAGAAAAGTACGGCACCATCGACATCCTGGTAAACAACGCAGGCGTGAGCCCCGTCTTTGGGCCGGTTCACGAAACCAGCTTGGAAGCCTTTGACAAGATCATGGCGGTGAATGTAAAAGCACCGTTTGAGCTCTGCAGACTTTGCTTTCCGCACCTTCGAAAATCTTCAGCTGCTTCGGTGATCAATATTTCCTCGATAGGCGGGATCAGTCCTGAGAATGGACTGGGCATTTACTCCGTTTCAAAAGCAGCGCTCATTTCCCTCACGAAGGTTTTTGCAAAAGAATGGGGTGAAGCCAAGATCCGTGTAAACGCAATATGCCCGGGACTGATCGAGACCAAGTTTTCCGAGCCGCTTTGGTCTAATGAAAAGATCATGACAAAAGTACTCCAACAGCTTGCCATCAAACGGACTGGCACTTCCACTGAAATCGGTTTGATGGCCTTATACTTGGCATCCTCCGCCTCTTCCTATACCACCGGATCTGTATTTATGGCTGATGGTGGTTTCTCGATTTGAGGGATCAGTCCTTGAATCTAAGCTTCAGGTATTTGATTTTTTCGCCCTTGTCGGAAAACATTTTCTCATAGCGGGTTTTGATACCATGGTGGTCATCCTTCATTTCGCTTTGGTAGAAATCATGCGTAAAAGCCAATACCTCGATATCTTCACGAGCCTTCACCAGCTCCAAAGTATAATCAAATAGTCCAGTATTGTCGGTCTTGAAATGTACCAATCCACCGGATTTGATCATGGGTTTGTACATATCCAAGAACTTAGGTGAAGTCAGCCTGCGCTTTTCATCTCCATCGCGCGGATATGGATCAGGGAAGGTAATCCACAGTTCGGATATTTCCCCCTCGCCAAAAAAGTCCTCCAGCTGTTGGATTTGCGTTCGCAAAAATGCCACGTTGGTGATCCCTTCAGCCGTAGCCGTAGAGCTTCCCTTCCAGATTCGGCTGCCCTTGATATCCACTCCAATGAAGTTTTGCGAAGGGTACTCACGACCCAAACCTACGGTAAACTCTCCGCGTCCGCAGGCCAACTCAACCACGATGGGGTTGGGATTTTGAAATTGTTTTTCGTTCCAGTGTCCTTTGATCTCTTCGAAAATCGGCTTTCCGGCCTGGACTACATTCGGGTTTAATTCGTTTTGGGCAAAGCGAACCAGCTTTTTTCTGCTCATTTAAAGGTCGTCGATTTCTGCGACCACAAAAGTACTGCCTCCGATAAATATCAAGTCATCCGCAGTGGCATTTTTTCGGGCAAAGTTCAGCGCCTCATTCACGTCTGGGATGACTCTTCCATGCAGTCCAACTTCCAGCGCTTTTGCCGCTAGCTCCTCGGCGGACAATGCTCTAGGCAGATCCGCTTGGCAAAACAAATAGATTGCATTCTTTGGCAAGAGGTTCAAAATCTTGGAAACGTCTTTGTCCTGTACCATCCCGATGACCATCCAGAGTCTCTCAAAAGAATAGGAATCTAGCTGTGCCAGTATTTCCCTGATTCCAGGTTCATTGTGCCCCGTGTCGGCAATGACCGTAGGATTTTCACCTAACACTTGCCAGCGCCCTTTCAAGCCAGTGAGCTCGACCACCTCTGCCAATCCCTTTTCAAGGGCCTTTTCAGAAATGACCCAACCCTGCTTTTTCAGCTGATCTACGGATTCCAGTATCCCAGGCAGATTGTATCGCTGGTAGTCACCTTGCAAGCCAAATTGGATATCGCGCTTTTCCCCCGCTTTGTCCACCGAAAATATTGCACGATTGGAAATTGACGCGGCTTTTTCAACATTCATAACTTGGTCGGCGAAAACAATCGGAGCGTTTTGTTCTGTTGCCTTTTTCAGAAAAACGGGACTGGTCTCCTCTTGGGTTTGGCTGATTACCACGGGTACGCCCGGCTTTATAATACCGGCTTTCTCTCCAGCGATCTCAGAAAGTGTATTTCCCAAAAATTGCATATGGTCCCATCCGATGTTGGTGATGACACTCAATTCTGGAATTAGGACGTTGGTGCTGTCAAATTTCCCTCCCATACCGACTTCCACGATCGCGATGTCGACCTTTTCCTTTGCAAAAAACCAAAACGCCATGCCAACAGTCATCTCGAAAAAGCTGGGCTGAAGTCCGTCCAGAAAATCCCTGTTTTCAGCTACAAACTCGATTACGGAGTCTTCTCCTATTTCCCGTCCATTAATTCTAATTCGCTCGGTAAAAGATTTCAAATGGGGAGAGGTGTACAGGCCCGTTTTATAGCCGGCTGATTGCAATATAGCCGCCAAGGTGTGTGAAGTGCTACCCTTGCCGTTGGTTCCGGCGACATGTACTGACTTGAATTTCCGCTCTGGGTTACCCAGATGTGCGCACAGCGCGAGGGTATTTCCAAGATCCTTTTTGAATGCGGCAGCTCCCACCCGCTGAAACATGGGAAGGGCGTGAAAAAGGTAATTCAGCGTTTCTTGGTAATTCATCTTTAATCAACCTGAATCACAAAGGTGATTTTTCCGGTTGAAAAATCTGCCGCAGTGCCGCCAGATTTTTTGAAGTTGATTTGGTTGACCACCTGCCGATAATAGGCAAGTACTTCGTTGGAGACGTTGTACTCCAAGGGAACTGCCTGAACTACTCTTCCAGAATCGTCAACCGTGATCTTGAATACAATCTTGCCGTTTCGGGTAGAGACACGGTCATTGATGGTTGGTCTCGAAGCGAAATCCCAACCGGCTAGATCGAGGCTATATCCTGATCCCGACGCCGTGCCTTTGCCACTTCCTTCGCCCATGATCGCTCGTCCGTCAACTGTACCAGTTGGTTTGCCTTCGTCTCCTTTGGCATTGCTGTTGCCTTGTGCTCCTCCAGATGCCGGAGTGGAACTTTTTCCGGAAGTCCCCCCTGCCCCAAAGATCGCTCTTTGGTCAATTTTCGGCTTTTCTGGAGCTTTTTGAGTCGTTTGCTCAGCTTCGGACTTGGCTGGAGTGGTAACGGTTTTTGCAGGTTCGGTCTTAGTTGGCTCTGGCTTTTTGGTTTCCACGGAAGCTTTTTCCTCTCCTCGTATTGGAGAAGGCTTGGTAGTCACTGCTTGGTTTGCAGCAGGTTTGGAAGCTGTTTTTGGCTTCGCGGTTTCGGTCTTGGGACTTGGCGCCGGAGTCGCAGGCTGAGTGACAGCTTGGGCGACTTCACCCGGCGCGGCTTGCTCGACACTTTCGGTTGGTGTCTCCGAAGGTGCATTTGGACTGTTCCTATTTCCTGAACCGGTCTCGGTAAATCCAAGATTGAGTTCCAAACCGTAGGTAGGAAGCGGAGGAATGGGTTGCTTCCAAACCACGATAAAGTAGAAGGCAAGCAACAAAAGAATATTCAGGATAATGGTGATTATCGCCGATTTTCGCTTGCTGTCCTTTTCTATCTTATCTACATCCCAAGTTTGCATGGCTTAATAGGGTTTTGTGGCAATGGAAACATTGGCTTCCAGTCCAGCGGCGATACCGCCGATTTCCACCAGATACTCCACTGGCACGTCTTTGTCGATGTGCAATACGACCTGGCCTTTTTTTCCTTCCAACAGCGTGGTAAGTTCAGATTTGATCTGGTCGCGGCCGACTACTCTATCATTAACGGAATATTTGAGGTCTTTGGTCACTGTCACCGTCACTTCCTGCATTACGATATCGGAAGTCTCGCTTGAGGGCAAGTTGACCGGAAGGCCAGAAGGTGTGATAAATGAGGAGGTAAGCATGAAGAAAATCAAAAGCAAAAAGATGATGTCCGTCATAGACGACATACTGAAAGCTGCTTCAATTTTGTTTTTCGATTGCAGTCCCATCTTATTTGTCTTGAAGAAGGTCAATAAACTCGATGGAGGTGTATTCCATGTTGTGCACCAGCTTAGAAACCTGGGTCACCAGATAGTTGTAACCTAGATAGGCGATAATACCCACGACCAAGCCGGCCGCTGTGGTGATCATCGCTTCATAGATGCCGGATGAGAGCAGTTTTGGAGAGACCATTCCCTCCTCCTGCGCAATGGAAATAAACGCCTGGATCATCCCGGTAACCGTTCCCAAGAAGCCTATCATCGGAGCGGCGCCGGATACGGTGGCCAAAAGTCCAAGGTTCTTTTCCAATTTGTAGATTTCGATTTTTCCGACGTTTTCGATCGATACCTCGATATTTTTCAGCGGTGAACCGATCCGGTCTACCCCCTTCGCTATCATATTGGCTACGGGCGTGTTTTCGCCGGCGCAAAGCATCTTGGCTTTTTCAATTTGTCCACTTTGCACGAGCACCTTCACCTGATCCATGAGATGTCCCGGAGTTTTGGCTGCTTTGCTGAGTGTGATCAGCTTCTGGACAAAGATGAAAATGGCCAATACGAACAAAAGGTAAAGCGGAACCATCATGTAGCCGCCCTTGACCAGGAGGTCAAGCAAACCGATACTTTGAGCGCCTGCGTCCATCGCTAGGCTGTCCATGGATGATAAACTGTCTGTTGAGAGGGTTTGGAGAAGGGTCATATTAGTATTTCAAAATCCACAATTCTTCGGTGTATTGGGATTTGATCTCTTCGAGTTGCTCCGCCGCCGCCTTGAAGCTTGGGTATTTTGACAAGGCAAGACGATAATTTCTTCCACCGTCATAGGGAGAAATCAGATAAATTTCCTCGTTTCTGCCGAAATACTGATTTGCTTCCTCAAGCGCCATCTTCTCGTTTGGCAAGCTCCCGACAATGATAAAGTACTGTGGACGCTCGGCTTTGGACTCTACTCGGATCAAATTCCCAGAAGCTGTAGTGGCAATTGTTGTACCAGTTTCAGCAGGATTGGAAATATTGGGATTTGAAATAGTTGAAGCAGTTATAGAATCTTGATTTACAGCGATTTGGTTTTGGTCAGTTGGTGTAGTTTCCGTTGATGCGGCATTTGACTCTTCAGAGGCGGTCTCCACTGGCTGATCGACAACCTCAAGAACGGCCTCGGAAGCTCGTGGCTTTTGGTTTGCGAGGATCTGCCAGATGATCACAGCCACAATTCCCAGTCCGATCAAAACTACAGCCCAAACCCAGGACGATGATTTTTCCTTTTCTTCCTTCTTCTCAATTTTTGCGACAGTTGGCTTCGGCCGAGTGCTAGGTGAAAGTGCCTCAGCTGCAGGACTTGGCTTTGTGGCTGGCACCGCCTCAATCTGCGCCGAGACTGACGTTTCCCCCTCCGATTCCAGTGACTCGGCAGGTACTGGCTCCGAAACTTCCTCAGAGGTGACTTTGGGTCTGAGCGGAATAATTTCCACGTAAGGAAGCCCAAAGTCCTTGGGGTCCGTCCATTGTTTTTTATCTGTATCTTTTGCCGACATGCGCTATGGGGAAAGCTACGAAACTAACCGAAATGGAGATAAAGGCCAACCCAAGCTCGAAACATTATCAGAATTTGAAGCTGGCGCCACCAATCAGCTGTATGCCCCTGATGGGGTAGTTTAGCCATCGAGTGTTCTTGCCATTGAGGATATTGTTGCCCTCGGCAAAAATCCCAATTCTGTCGGTGATGCCATAGGAAGCCTTGAGCTGAAGATCAGCAATGGTTTTCAAGTTGATCACCTCATAGGTAACAGGAGTCATTATCGCCCCTATTTCTCCCAAATCGGGATCTATGGGTTTGCCCCTGCCCTTCACACCTCCCATAAAATTTAGGTTGGCTTGGATCAACAATCGCTCGGCCGGTGCGATCTGATTGTTTACTCGAAACTCCCAAACCGGCCTGTGCCAGGCTTCTTGCTGCGTGTTTAGATCGTATTGATACAAATCCAATCGGCCTCCAAGAGTGTATACTTCACTGATTTTGACCCCCAATTCCGCATTGATATTAGCCACGGTGGACTTGTCGTCATAGACGAGCTCAAATCGCGAGGAGTCGGCAAGAGAATTGGCAAAGAAGTGAAGTTGATTGAATCGGCTCACCTGAACTGCCGCCCGGTAATGGAAGACTTCCTGAAACTGTCCTTCAATTCCACCAGCTATCTTATAGTTGTTCACCGTATTAAGAAGCTGCTCACTTGGGCCTAGATAGGGATTTTCGTTGACAAAACTGAAATATGTGTTTCTCTGAACGTCACCGGAGAATTCCGCGAAGAAGCCAAACTCGTCTGCAAATTGATAGCTGGCCTGAAGGACCGGAAAAATGTGAAAGTCACTATCTTTTTCAGCAATAGAGTCGTTTTCTGACACCAGGTTCAAACCTGCTGTGAATCGAAAAGCCTCATAGTCATAGGAAATACGGGGGCGAAGCGAGAAATAATTGCGCTTTTCTTGATAGTTGATGTCGTTGGGATTGGTATGGAAGTAGGCTAGCTCTACGTTCCCAGACCAGTCAGACTCGGTTCTAAATTTTCCTCCTGCTTGGATTCCGACTTCGTTTTCCTTGGCGGCATAGCTGTCTTTGAAATTCCGGAAACTTAACTGACCCTCATAGGAAAATGGCCCTGTCTTCTCGATATCTCGAATCCCAGCTTTGACCTGAACATGGTTTTGGACATTGTTGGCAGTCTCAAACGGAGTGTCTGGATTTTCGAAAAGAGCGGGATCCACGCCGTAAAAAGAATACTTGTTTTGTCCCCATTCCAATCCCCCAAACACCTCGGCCAACTGACCAAAATAACTCGCGTCAGCGCCAAAAACCGTATGTGACTCGGCACTCTGCTCGGCCGCCACGGGCCCTTTGCCGAAGCTCTGATGCTTGAATTTCAAAGCATAATTAAGTGGATCGGCTTGGGTTGACATGTATCTCCCTTCCAAAAGCGGCGATGCAAAATTGCCATAACCGGCGCGGATATACCCCGGATAGAGCTGCACCTTATCCAACTTGTAGTTTTTTTCCAAAGCCGTCGGTTGAAGTTTCAGGGCAGGCAGATTCAGGAAAAATGGCGTGACAGTATAGTTGAACTCCGCCAAACCTTTAGGCTGGGGCAATGCGGGCATGCGCTCAAAAGACCTGGGCTGGGTGGGCACCGTCAATACCCGGTCTTTTCGAATCACAAATTCCTGATCCTGTACTTCTCCCCTTTTCTGCTGTTGATCTTGAGCGGATGCGGCAGTAATGCCACAAGCGAAAGCTCCTGCGATCAAGGCGTATAGCAATAGTCTTTTCATGTTTTAGTTCAGGGTTTTGAGTTTTGCTTCAGCCTCTGCCTTGATATCTGCGTTGGTAGATCGCTCGACGATGGATTCTAAAGTAGCCTTGGCTTGAAAGTCCTCCCCGGTTTTCAGATAGTTGTCAGCCAGTAGGATAAACATCTTGCCATACCAGTAGCCAAAGTCCGCGAAAGGTCCGGATGAATCGAAAATCGCCTCATTGGACTTGGTGATATCGCCTTTCTCCTGAAGCGAAAGCGCTAGCAAATACAGACCTTCTGCCCCCTGAATGGTCTTATGCTCGTCTACCAACTTCCGCAAGGTGAGTTCTGCTTGCTGCTTTTGGTTGAGCGCAGTCTGTGCTTTTGCTTTGGTCAGCAAAGCGGTCGGAGTAGATTCGGGGATCACCCCATCCAAAGTAGTCAGCTTGTCGGCGTAGGTGATACTCGGCTGATAGTTTCCGGCTTCAAAATTTGCCACCATCAGACCCTGAAATGCCTCGGCTTCCTCGACTTTGCTTCGCGCGTTTTGAGCAGCAGTCTCCAAGTATGGGATTGCGGCTGCGTAATTGCCCCGTTCCAGCTCGATCGCACCAATCTTTTGCATGGCTCGCACACGCTGGGGAGAGGACGGTTCTTTTTCCAATTGCCTGAAATAATTTAAGCCACGTTCTTGGTCTCCTGCTTGGAGAAAAGCGTCCCCAGCAAAGTAGAGCGCCTCGCTACGCTGCGCCGATTGAGGATAACTCTTCAGGTAATTTTCCAATGCCCTAGCCGCCTGAGGGTAGTTTTTGTCAAAATAAAGACTCTTTGCAGCCTCGTATTCCAGTGATTGGACATTGCCCGAGCCTGGATTTGAGGATTTGTACTTGGCCACATAGTTGCCAAACTCGCCCGACCTTCCCTGCAAAGCCAAGGTTTCCTGCAGACCTTTTAGCGCTGTTTCGGCATTCTCAGAGTTTGGATGATTATCCAGAATATCACGATAGTCTGCGATAGTCTGGTCATAGTTTTGAAGGGAGAAATTTGCTACCGCCCTTCCTTCCAAGGCAAAAGGAATGAAAGGCGAGTTAGGACGATTGATGATCAAATCCGTGAAGGCTTGGGATGCTTCGCTGTATCGCGATTCTTCCAGATAGATTTGGCCTTTTTGGAACATCGCATCTTCGACGTAGAGGCTGGTACGAAAGCCAGAAATCAGTCGATCCAAATTGGCGAGAGCTTCATTGTTTCGGGACTGGAAATTCTGCACCACCGCCAAGCGATAGTAGGCGTAGTCAATCTGGGAGTTGGACTCGGAGATCGCGCGCTGGAAAGTAGCCGCTGCTTCCCCAAACTTCTTCTGTACATACTGACAGTCACCCAAACGAAGCAAAGCATCGTCGTAATTCTGCTTATCATCACTTCCACGCAGCTTTTCAGTATAGAGCCTAAACTGCTCTTCAGCTTTGGGATAGTTTTGGGTATTGAAATAGGCATATCCCAAGCCATAGTGGCTCTTGATCACGTAGGGATTGTTTGTCGCGGGATTTAAGCCTCTGAGAGCTTCGTAGGCCCGGATTGCCTGGGAAAGATTTCCCTCCGCCGCCAGAACCTCCCCTTTCCAAAAATGAGTCTCCAAAAGCAAATTCCTATCCACAGGATATGCCTGGGATTTGTCCAACAGGGAAAGGGCCTGTTTGTATTTTTGATCCCTGTAGTATACCATGGCCTGATAGTAAGCTACTTTTTGATAGGCCGATTGGATGCGTGGGGATTTGTTTTTGATTTTGTCCATCTGCTCGATTGCGCGCAGGTAGTCATTGGAATTGATCAGCGCCTCGGACAGTAGCGTTTCTGCTTCTGAGCGGTTTTTTCCCGAAGGATAGGTTTCCAGATAGTCATCCAGCGCGGCTATAGCGGTGGAGAATGTCCCTTTTTGCAGGCTTGCTTTTGCATAGTTGAAAAGCGACTCTTCCTGAATCTGCTTATTAAAGGATGATTTGGACGCGGCTTGGAAGCTGGTCGTGGCAAACTGGTAGTTGTCCAGTTTCAGGTAGGCGTGTCCTAGGTAGTAGCTTGACGACTGACCGATCTCGTCGGTAGCCGATGCAGAGACCTTGAGGTAGTCCGTGGCCCGTTGGTAGTTTCCTATTTCAAAAAAAGCGATTCCGGCCTTGTACACTTCCTCTCTGGAGAGAGTTCCTTTTTTCGCATTGATAAAGGCATCATAATTTTTCGCTGCATTGGCAAAGTCCTGTTTTGCGTAGTAGGCTTCAGCCAAGTACAGGTTGATCGTTTCCTTGCGATCAAGATTTTGACTAGAGGCCAAAAGTGGCTCGGCATAGCGGATCACTTGATCGTAGTCTCCCTCTTGGTAGTAAAGCGAGGTAAGCAAATAGGGCACTTTGGTCGCATAGAATGACGATTTGCCCGCTGCTTGTAGATCCGCGATGGCCTTGTCATTGTTGCCGCCTTCCATTGCGATGAATCCGCTGTAGTAATACGCGTCGGCGCTGATGGGCTGGTTTAGAGCTTTAGCTTCATCGAAAAAAGGAGCTGCTGCCGCGTAGTTTTTCAATTGGAAGTGGGAATAGCCTTGCTTAAACAAAACCTCCGCCCGATTTGCCTCACCGAGGCTATTGCTTTTGACTAGTGCATAGCCCTCCAAGGCTTCCTTGTAATTTTTCTTGTAAAAAAAATGATCTCCCATGTAGAGACCTGCGGTAGCAACCGATGGGTGGTTGCCGTGGTCGAAAATGTAGGCTTTCATCAAACCGGGTCCATCCGGACTCTCGACCTGGAGAGCAGACATCGCGCGATGAAGCTCTGCGGATTTTTCCTGCTCACCGCTTAGGTTTTGCGCGAGCAGGCGACTGTTGTCGTAGAGCACCGCCGAAAAGAGCTGTTTGTCAAAAAGCTCCAATTGATAATCCAGAGCCTGCTGTGGACTGGTCTGATAGAGCGTGGACTGCGCTACCGCATCCACACCTATCCCCAGGCTAGCAAGCAGCACCAGGTAGTATTTCATCTGTTTATAATTGGTTTAGTATGGCCAGATAGCCAGTTCCGAACTCGATTCGAAAGAATCCCGAATGGGGTACGATCAATCTTCCGTGTCTTTCATGCCACAGGCTCGATTCCATAGTTTGGCTTTTGGGTAATCAGTGCAAAATCTTGTACACCAGCTCGCGGAGGATTTCACCCTGTTCCATACTTCCGGAGTCCACTCCTTTGAAACGAAGGTCTGCCTCTTTGATGTGTGCGAACACCTCAATTACCTTGCCCAATTTGTAGTTTCGGGCTGCCACAGAATACTCTTTTATTGCGTAGGGGTTTACGCCAATGACTCCCGCGAGCTGGTTGTCGGGCATCGCTCCCGCCCGGTGGATGAGGGCAATCTTGCTGAAATAATTATACAGCAGTGAAAAAATCGGGATAATCGGGTGAGCCTTTGGATTTTGTATAAAATACTGGATGATCTGGTTTGCCTTCACTACATCCCTGAAGCCTATGGCTTTGCTCAGCTCAAAGTTGTTGTACTCCTTGTTGATGCCAATATATTTGGAGATATGCTCGGCAGTGAACTTGGTCGGCTCCGGAAAATTGATCAGCATCTTTCCAACCTCATTAGTGATTACTTCGAGGTTGTTTCCGATCGAGTCGGAAAGAAGCTGCGCTGCCTTTGGCTCGATTTGGTGCCCCAGTCCTCTGAAATAGCCCTCAACCCACTCGGTAAGCTTCCAGTCTTTGACTTTCTCGGAATTGACGAACACCGTCTTCTTGTCGAGTTCTTTTTTCAGCGAGCCTCTGCCGTCCAGCTTCTTGTGCTTGTGGGCGAATACGAGAATAGTGCTGGGCAAAGGGTTACCAATGTAGGCAAGGAGGAGTTTCTGCGCATCTTCTTTTCCCATATCGGGTATGCTCTGCGCCTCTTTTACAATGACTACCTGGCGCTCCGCCATCATGGGAAACTTACGCGCATTGCTCAGGATCAAGTTGACCGGAGAGTCTTTGCCGTACATCACAAGTTGGTTGAATCCTTTCTCATGCTCCGGTATCGCATTTTTCTCGATGTAGTCCGTGATCAGGTCAATGTAGTACGGTTCTTCCCCTTCCAGAAAGTAGATAGGGGCAAACTTTTTCGCTTTCAGATCTTTGAGTACAGCGTCGGGAGAATGGGCCATAGATGGGAAAAACTAGAGGGTTTAAAGATAACAGGCAGACCGAAATGGGCGCAAAATCCAGGAAAATATTCTTTGGCAAACTATTCCCGCCTTAACTTTGTATGATCAATAAGGTATCGGAAATAGTCTTGTGCCAGCAATTATGGCAGAGAGATGGAGTCGCCATCGCAAAGAAACTCGCCGATTCAACCGAAAAGAAAAATAGGAAAGATGAACTTCGAAAAAGGGATTGCGCTGTATCAGGAAGGGAAATTTGAGGAAGCTTTGGAAGTTTTCGACTCGTTGGTTGCAGCCAATCCGGACCAAGCTAATATACACCTCTATAGGGCGAGGATTCTGACTCGTCTGGGAAAAGGCGAAAATGCACTGGAGGAATTTGACCTTCTACTCAAACTGGACCCCTACAACACGGACTACATCAGCGATCGTGGAGTAGTGCTGCACTTGCTTGGAAGGAATGAGGAAGCACTCGGTGAACTCGACCGAGCCGCCAACCTTGATCCGAAAAATCCCTATCGATACAGCAGCAGAGCATTTTTCAAAGACCGGGTCGGTGATCTCCATGGGGCAATCGAAGATTATGAAAAGGCGATAGCGTTGGATCCAGAGGACGCCGTGGCTTATAACAACAAAGGGCTGGTTGAAGAGAAACTTGGCTTCAAGGAGCGTTCAAAAAAGAGCTTTGAAAAGTCTGACGACTTGATCGGATATAAACCCCAAGCAGGAGAAAACGACCTCCCGCCTATTGG
Organism: uncultured Limnohabitans sp.; assembly: GCA_964613865.1. Lineage (GTDB taxonomy): Bacteria > Bacteroidota > Bacteroidia > Cytophagales > Cyclobacteriaceae > Algoriphagus. Next base: position 17,178 of record CAZTJM010000005.1, read on the forward strand.
AAAAGCGAAGTCCGCTGAAGCACTCCAACCTACACCCCTGCCGGAGCAAGTGTCCGGAAAAATGAGTACAGGCCATTTTTGGAACACACTGAGAGCTTTGCTGGTAGATCGCAAAACAAGACAGGAATTCGGGAAGTTTTTGCGGGATTTTTTCTCGGGAAAACAGTCTAAAAACTCTTGATCACCCAAAGCGGCTTGTTGAGAAAATAGGACATCTTCTTGGACAGGTTTTTGGAGAAGATCTGGTCAAAGAAAGACTTCTTCTTGCTAAGAGTCACCAAAATATCCCCTTTGGCGACCTGCAGGTAGTTTTCCAAGCCCAACGCCAATTCGTCCCGGTAAGATTTCAGCACGTAGTTGATTTTTTCGTAGCGGACAAAGGGTTTGATCTCGTCCACCATCGCGATGTGCAGGGACTTGTCTATTGCCTTTTGGCTGAATGAGACATGGACGATGTCGATTTCCGAGTCGAACAAACCGGCGATTTCGACCACTTTTTGGATCGCAAGTTTGTCTTCCTCCATGTAGTCGGATGCATAGACGAACTTTCGGGGTGGCTTGAAAAACACTTTTCTCGGCACGATGAGGATATCTCGGTCAGACTGCTCCACCATTCGGCTGGCTCGGCTTCCGATAATTTGGGAGCGAAGCTCATTGATCCCCTCGGTGCCAGCCACGATCAGATCCGCCTTCATTTTTTTGGCATAGTCCAGGGTGGCGGTTACGATTTTGCCCTCTTGAAAATCCACCTCGCAGCCCGCCAGGCCATTTGGAATACCTTCGTAGACCACGGCCTTTTGGAGATTGACCAGTTTTTCCTTTACGAAGTCCTTTTGGTTTTTCCCCTCTTGATCCAAGGGGGACAGTTTCAGATAGTCCTCCAAATTGAGTACATGAAACAAAACCAGCTGTGCATTTAACCTCTCTCCCAATTTTGTTGCAAACTCTATCGCGTTAAGGGAACATTCAGAAAAATCAGTGGGACAAAGTATCTTAAAAGTATTTTCCATCATCACAATCAATAGCCTCTTTGGCGGTTAACGAGATTCAAAAGTCGCTGGTTGGACTTCATTCTCTTGAAATTTTCGACAATCTGCGGTGCTGCTGCCTGGGGATTGGTCACGCTCGCAATGTGCGGGGTCAGCTGAATTCTACTTTCTTCCCAAAACGGATGACCGCCCGGCAAAGGCTCCGTCCTATAAACGTCCAAAAGTGCTCCCGAAATATACCCCTGATCCAAGGCCGGTATCAAATCCTCCTCCACCAGGTGTTTGCCACGGGCTACATTGATCAAAAAAGTGCCCGGCTTACATTTCTTGAAAAAGTCAAGGTTGAGGATGTTTTCGGTGTCCCTAGTCAGGGGCAAAAGACAGACAAGCACGTTGATTTCATCCAAAAATTCCTGCAGCCGGTTTTTTGAAAAATAGGGAAAGGGGAAATCACTCTTCTCGGAAAATCCATACCCCGATACCCGAAATCCCATATAGTTCAGTTTGTCCAAAACGTCTCCGCCGAGTGCGCCTACCCCCATGACTCCCACACTGACAGGGATCTCCGGGTTACTCATATCCCAAACCTTACGCTTTTGGTCTTCTTGGTATCTCGTGATCTGCCGGTGAAAATTCAGCACTCCCATCACGACGTAGTTGGTCATCGACCAGGTTAACTTTTCATCCACTATCCTCACGATAGGAAGTGTATCGGGAATACTCGGGTCACTGAGAATATGGTCCACTCCAGCACCAAGAGAGCTGATCAGTTTGAGATTGGGAAGCGAGGCCAGATAGCCAGGAGGGTGTTGCCAAAGCAAGGCCATTTCGACATCTTCCGGTCTTTGGATATCGGGAAATACCTGAATATCGACGTCCGGGTCGCAAAAAGTGAGGGCTTCGATCCAGATTTTGGGGTCTCGGCCAGGGCTTATGATAGCTAAGCTCATTTTAAGTATTTTTGGGTCTTAGTGTAAAAATAACAGGTTCGGAAAGCCCCTCGTAGCCACTAGTCAAAAAGCACGTGGAAAATCAGGGAGCGAGAAAAGAAAAAACCACGAAATTGACTCGATATTTTGAACCATGGATATGGTTTTCAAATTGTATTCGAAACTTAAATTAAATAAAACATGACAAGTAAATTTTATTTCGCGTTCGTGATTATGCTTCTGGCAAGTATTGCCAGCTTTTCGCAGCAAATCCAGATGCCTCAAGCAAGCCCAAGTTCCAAAATCTCACAGCAATTTGGCTTGTCAGTGGTGACGGTGGACTACAGTCGCCCAAGTGCAAGGGGGAGGAAAATCTTTGGGGAATTGGTTCCCTATGGCCAAATCTGGAGAACCGGAGCGAACTCTGCTACCCGACTCAACTTTTCCACGGAAGTCTCGATCAATGGACAAAAGGTACCGGCAGGCACCTACGCACTGTACGCAATTCCAGAGAAAAGCCAATGGACACTTATCCTAAGCAAAAACACGGAGCTGTGGGGTGCGATAGGTTATAATCCCGCCGAGGATCAGCTGAGATTCCAAGCAGAGGCCACGAAGTCTGGCAAGAAGTACGAGACTTTTGAGTTTGGATTCAATAATGTAACAGACAATTCTGTCGTGGCATCGCTGAAATGGGAAAATACCCAGGTCGATTTCAAAATCGAAACCGAAGTCGATCCCATAGTGATGGCCCAGATCCAAAAAGAAATAATCGACGCCAACTCCACCAACCCTTCCCTTTTATTCCAGGCAGCAAACTACTATTTCAGCACTTCGCGGGATTTAGACCAAGCCTATGAGTGGGTGAAAAAATCCACGGACAGCGAACCCCAATACTGGACGATGCATCTGAGAGCCAAAATAGAGAATGCTTTGGGAATGAAAACCGAAGCACTGGACTCTGCGACCAAATCAAAGGAAATGGCTTCCGAAGCCGGAAACCCAGATTATGTGGCACTGAATGATCGCTTGATCAAGTCAATTAAGTAAGTAGGAATTCATTCAAAAAAGGGCTTCAATCTAATTTGAAGCCCTTTTTTGTTTTATGGTTATTAGTTCGCCTTGGCCCTAGCTCCCACCAGCGGTTGCAAAATCAACCCGAAAAACATGACGGTCAAGCATCCAACGGCATTGTACCACAAAAAGCCTATTTCCCAATGGAAGCCCAATATTCCGACGCCATTTCGGAAGTGAATGAGAAGTATGCAGGCCTGGGAGAGAATTGCCGCAATAAACACAGCCCGTCCTTTGACCCATTTCATGAAAAAACCCACAAGAAACACCCCCAGCATAGTCCCGTAGAAGAGTGACCCAAGCAGGTTGATGGCTTGGATCAGGTTTTCAAAGAGCGACGCATAAGTTGCAAACAGAATTGCCCCCAATCCCCAAAATGCGGTAAATGCTTTTGACGAACGGACGTAGTGCCTGTCGCTTGCATTCTTATTGATTGATCTTTTATAGAGATCGATGGTCGTAGTGGATCCCAATGCATTCAGCTCCGAGGCAGACGAAGACATCGCAGCGCTGAATATCACGGCAAAAAGCAACCCAACCAGGCCTTTGGGCAGATAGTCCATCACAAACCTCATAAAGACGTAGTCTGTGTCCCTCGTTTCCGCTACTGGGTCATTTTCGAGAATCAGCGCTTTTGTCTTATCCCGTATCTCGCCTTGTTCTTGCTTCAGCGTGAGGATTTTTTCTTTGATCACGCCGACGTTTTCCTCTTCTCCCCGATCGATAGCGCTGAGCATTTCTTGGTAAGCCTGCTTGCTCGATTCAAAGTTGGATTCATACTTTTCCTCCAATTCCTGGAATTGGGGAGCATACTCGCTCTGGCGTAGCTTGTCTGTTTGAACCCGATTAAACACCACCGGAGGTTGGACAAACTGGTAAAAGACAAAAACCATCACCCCTATAAAAAGGATAATGAACTGCATGGGTATTTTCAGGAATCCGTTCATCACCAAGCCGGTTCGGATTTGAGCTATCGACTGCCCAGACAAATACCTTGCTACCTGACTTTGGTCTGTGCCGAAATAGCCCAGCGAAAGAAAGAGAGCTGCAGTCAAACCCGACCAAACGTTGTATCTATCCGCAAGATCAAACTCAAAGCTCACCACGTTGAGCTTTTCCATTTTTCCCGCAACCTGAAGCGCATCACCGAAGGATATCGGAAGCATCTGAATCACGATGATGCCTGCTAAAACCATTCCTCCCATCATCACCGCCATTTGCTGCTTTTGGGTGACGGAGACCGCCTCCGTACCGCCTGAAACGGTATAGAGAATCACGATCATGCCGATGAAAATATTGGTCCAAGTCAAATTCCAGCCCAATAGGGTCGAAAGAATAATTGCGGGACCGTAGATGGTAATGCCAGCAGCCAGGCCTCTTTGGACGATAAAAAGTAGCGCAGTGAGAGTGCGAGTCTTCAGGTCAAAACGCTGCTCAAGGTATTCATATGCTGTGTAGATCTTTAGCTTGTAGTAGATCGGGACGAAACTCGCCGAGATGATGATCATGGCCAGAGGAAGCCCGAAATAAAACTGGATAAAACGCATCCCGTCCTCATAGGCTTGGCCGGGTGTGCTGAGAAAAGTAATCGCGGAAGCCTGCGTAGCCATGATTGACAGACCTATTGTCCACCAGTTCATCGAACTTCGGCCCCGAAGGTAATGCTCCAATGTTCGGTTTTGCTTGGTTTTATAGATGCCGTAGGCGGCGATCGAAATCAAGGTCCAAAACAGGACAACCCAGTCGAGTGTACTCATTCGAATGCTACCGTTAGCCAGTAAAACAACGCGATCATGAGCATCAAGCTAGCCATCAGCCCTAAGTAAATCAACTTCCAGCGTATCTTAGGTTCGCTCATGGTCATTGTTCGATCAGATTGATGAATAACTTGATAGCACCAGGGACGCCAGCAGGCAACTGTCTGAAAAACGAAATGCCAGTATACACAAAGGTGCCTTCCCCATACTTGCCCACCAAAAGTGCCCCCTTGCTAGGAACTTCGCCGGGATCTTGCATGACAAGCGGAGTTTGATATTGCGGGTCAATAGCCGTCGCAAAATAAAGTCCCCTCTCCTGCACCCATCCATCCATGTCTTGCTCGTTCATTTGGTTTGGTTGAGACAAAACGTGACTTTTCCAATCAGCCGTCACCGGAGATCCCTGTACCGACACCCTATCCCTGCCGATCGTGAATGGGAATGGACCTATCTGCCTAGTCAAAAGCGGGGCGCTGGTATTGTACTGAACGATCAGGTTCCCTCCATCCCTCACGTAGTCCAACAGAATAGCCTGATTAGCAGCAAGAAACTCATTGGTATTGTAAGCCCTGATTCCTACTACGATCGCTTTAAACTGGCTCAAGTACTCGGCATCATAATTCTCCGGACCGACTAGAGTCACTTTGTAACCCAAGGCTGTAAGTACACCCGGTACATCATCACCGGCTCCGGGTATGTAGCCAATCTCGGCGGCCGATGTTTTCCAATCTGCCTGGATGAGGTTGAAGGAAGACGGAACCAAATATGTGAGATTGGGAATGTGCTTGTAGGAGATGCTCCGGGTGTGCTGGGTATAGCTTTTCCCTTCCGCAGTGGTAAATCTTGCCGTCACCTCTTTCAGGCCGCTGCCATTTGAAGAGAAGGCAATTTGGTAAACTCTCCGCTTTTGAGCCAAGACATCACTTGTGGCCAATATGCTAAATTGAGAAGGGTCCAGGCCAACGAAGTCCAATTCGCCTTCTAGAAGCTGGTCTCTGAAACTCACCGAAACGGTGAGTGTTGGGTCTGCACCCGAGACCAGAAAAACGTTGTCTTTGGCGACCAAAAGCTCGACCTCCGGAACGATCGTAAATGGCTGTTTTACCTCCCCGTCCACTTGATCGTTGTATTTGTATTGCAAGGGAACAGAGTGTACAAGCTTTTGACCAAGGATGGTAAAACTCAATTCACCTAAAATTGCAGGATCATTGAAAGGTTTTCCAATAAGCTGTTGATCACCTACATCAAACAAAGCCCCATCTATTGGCTTCTCAAGCCAATAAGGTTGGGAGTAGCTAGCATCTTGAGGAATAGTGATATTTACCGGCATGACTAGCAGCCTGTTTTCTACCAACTCCCCCTTTACGTCCGGATAATCCTGCCCATTTGAGTGGAATCCAGTAAGGTCAATAGCAATTGAGGAAGGGTTGTTTATCACCAATTCCGCTTGGATCTCCTCTCCAGGATATCCAAGCTCTTTTCGAACGTTGTATTCCACCTCCAAGCCTAAGCTCATCAGAATTGCCCGGTCCAGTTTCGCGACCTTTTCGGCCAGCCATATTTCTTTGGAATTGAGCGCCAGCAAATCGGCTCTGATTTTCAAAAACTCAGGGATATTTTGCTCAGGCTTCACGAAGTCGAAATCACCGATTAGCTCTTCGAGTCTGTTCTGAACTAGCTCAGCTCCAGCCACCGTCTGCCATCTATCCGCAACTCCATCGAAAGCGTCATCGCTGTAATCCTCCCCACCTACCAACTGGATGTAGTCTTTCGCTGGCCCTATTCCCGCGGTGGCACCGAAGCCCTGGGACTTGTGCATGGTTCTACTATCCGCGGCGATTTGATGAAACGTCTCTCCCAAAATCGCATCATAGCCGCCTACCTCAAACACGTGGTACTTCCTGCCTTCTTCCGGTTTGAATTCGCCACCGAAATTGTAGGCATTAAAGAAAATTCGTTTTGCCTGCCAAGGTTTTACCCATTGGAGCTGTTCAGGGAACGCATTCGATTTTCCAGCGAGATCAAAGGCTTCGCCCGCCAGGATAGCCGAGGTCGTGTGATGTCCATGCGTGACTCCTGGAATAGTGTTGAACCTCGTGATGATGATGTCGGGCTGAAACTTGCGAATTGCCCATACTACATCTGCCAAGACCTTCTGCTTATCCCAGTTTTGTAGGGTTTCACTTGGATTTTTGCTATAGCCAAAGTCCAGTGCACGGGTGAAATACTGCCGACCTCCGTCTGTTGCTCTGGCCTTCAGAAGCTCCTGCGTGCGGATTTGTCCGAGTTCAACTCCAAGTTCCTTACCGATTAAATTTTGGCCACCATCACCTCTTGTAAGACTCAGATAGGCTACTTCGGCATGGACACCGTTGACTAGGTAGGAAATAAGCCGTGTATTTTCATCATCGGGATGAGCCGCCACGTAGAGAACCCGCTTAGTTTCCTCCAATTGAAGGACCTGTTGATAGATCAGAGAAGAAGGAACCGACTGGCCGAAAGTAAGGGTGCTAGAAACGCCGAAGAAAAAGAAAATAAGAATTAGGACGTCCTTTGGTCTGGTCATATGGGGCTTTATTGACACAGAAAGCTATCCTAATCTTGGACGAAATAAAAATATTTTGTGATTAATGGGCAAAATCCTCAAGCCATAGCTTATTTCTTACCCGGTATCGTATACCCAAAGGTGAATTCGAAAAAGTCTGCCTTCGCCTTGTGTGCCTTGATTTGCAAGCCTGCAAACATACTGTTGTCAAACCGATACCTTACACCGATTCGCTCATAGAACCACGACATCTCTTGATTCAGCTCATTTCGGTAAAGATACGCTCCGAAGGCGATTGGCACATATAGCTTTTCGGTCAGCTGCCATTCCCAAGATCCGACCAGCGCCAAGGAAGTCTGATCTTTGGGTGAAAATTCTTCCCCGGGAAATCGCTTTTCCATCCCCTGCGCCCAAAACAGATCCAGACCCAATCCTAGTCTGTATTTATACCCCGGCTCCAAAAGATAATTGACCCCTAGGCCTCCCCGAAAGTAGGATGGATCACCAATTTCATAATTTTTAATGCCGGTGTAGAGTGCAAAATTCCAAAAAGTCCTCAGCTCCTTTTTACCAAACTCCGGAGCAGTGCTTGGGATAGGTTCCAGCTGCCCGAGTTTCACCTTCATCGCAAGATTGAGTGGAAAGAGATTGATGCCCGCATTCGGTTTTTTTGCAGAGCCATTGGAATAGTGCTTTAGACCAAAACTGGCCTGAAAATCCGTCCGTTGGGAAATCCTAACCGTGGTATTCAAACCCACGAAGATGTAAGCATTAACTTTGGACCCGATATATCGATTGGTGGGATTAGCCAGGGAATCATAGGGTTTCAGGTTAAATCCCACGCCTAGCTGCGTGAAGTAGCCAAAGCCTACCCTTTTGTTTTGGTTTCGTACGGAGAAAGGAAAATCCATAAACCCGTACAGTGCCAATGGCCTCCCAATTTCCGGATAATGTTTGAGGGTGGAATTCAATCCAAGTCCAAGGGTTGGATATCTGTACAGGTAGTTAAACTTGGTGTTCGAGATTTTCCTCCAGCCAAACTTTAGGTCAAGCGCCTTGAAATCCACCGCATTTTTGACTTCATCTCCCCAATCCGTCCCATTGCTGAGCATGGGCCCGGTTTCGTAGGAAAAACTGAAAGACTTTTGAAATTTTGCATCCTGGGCTGATGCCGAAGTGATCAAAAAAATCAGAGACAGGAAAAATCCAATTTTAATCAGATAAAACATAATTCCACTTCCTCTTCGATTAGGTTGTGCAAAAGTATTTAAAAATCCTCTCAGTGTTCAAGAATTTGTGGAGACTATTCCCGAAAAACGTGGCAATTTTTCCCAAGATCAGGAGGTTAAAAATTTCGTGGAAATACCCTTTTCACAAAAAAAAAGGCCGACTCTTCAGCCGGCCTTTTTGGGATAAGTGTTAGTCTAGATTACATTTCCTGCCAGTTCGGGCCAAGAAGCTCAACCAGCTTTTTGTTGAGAGCCTCAGCCTCTGCGGTATTCTTCAATCGGGTATGCACCTGGTACAGGATGATCATGATATCGGTATTGTCAGGCTTGATTTCCACCGCTTTGGTAAAGTAAGGAATCGCCTGTCTGTAATAGTCATCGGCTTTCTGACCCAAAGTCTGGGATTGCTTTTCCCATTCTGCATCGGAAAGTCCGTTCAGCTCATTGAGAATATTCTTTGACATCTCAAGCATCAGTGCACCGGTGTAGTAATTTCCCTCAAAGAAGTTGGGATCTACTTCCACGGATTTCTTGTAGTCTTCAAGAGCACCTTCCAAGTCGCCAGCCTGCTCTTTGAGATAGCCTGATCTCAGCAAAAGCCCGGTGTTGTTCGGATCGTTTGCCAAGGCGTCTTTGATCTGTGCCATCGCCTCATCCATCTTGTTCAGCTGGAGTAGCAACTGGATTTCATATTCGGCCAGCACTTTGTCATTTGGATATTCAGCTTTCGCTTTGTTTACCAATTCATAGGCAGCTTCTGGATTTTTTTCCTCTGTACTGAGGATCTGAACCATGAAGTAATACGCATTCAGCTTGTTGTATTCTGGAACCTCAAGTAGGTATCCGAAGTGTTTTTTTGCCTCTTCAAACTTGCCCAAATCATTTGCCAAGAACCCGGCGTTGTAGTGAATTGTTGTGTCGGTGTGGTCAATCTCACCAGCCAAATTGAAGAATTCATAAGCCATCTCAAGATCTTCGACGTTGTATCTTTCGATACCTTTGTCAAAGGAAATGTTCTTGAGTGTCATGATGGAGTAAGGACGCATGTTGTCAGGCACACCCGGTATGTCTTCCGCGTAGACCTCTTCCCCAACGCCGGATTCCTTGGAACCTCCAGCCATTTCAAATGTCTTGTTGTAGCTTTCCAGAGCACCTTTTCCAGTTTCTACCGTCTCAGCGGTGTTGGAGGAATCCGCGCCAAACATTTTTGTCTGGATCTGCGCTTTTAGTAGAAACGTCGCGGGGTCACCGCTTGTCTCGGGATTTGTTGTCGCAGCATTGATCGCGGTAAGAGCGGCATCGTAGTTTCCGGATTTATATCCTTTTTCAGCCTCCTTTACCACTTTCTTTTGTGCAAAGGCGAAGGTTGTAGCACCAACCAGTGCCAAAGAGAGAATCAGCTTTTTCATTAGCGTTTTTTATCTTAATTGTTCGGTTACTCTTTTGGTTCTTCTGTGTTTTCAGAAGAAGGATTTGCAAGATCAGAAGAATCGTTCGTTCCTAATTCTTCATCGTTGGAGATTTTTTCAACAGAGGAGATTTCATCGCCATCGCCGACCCTGATCAATCTTACGCCTTGGGTGGCCCGGCCCATTACTCTCAGCTGATCCATTGATATTCGGATCGTGATGCCAGACTTGTTGATGATCATCAAGTCATCTGAGTCCACTACCTCTTTTATTGCGACCAATGCGCCGGTTTTTTCGGTCACGTTCATCGCTTTTACTCCCTTGCCTCCACGATTGGTGATTCGGTATTCGTCCAGCTCTGAGCGTTTCCCATAGCCTTTTTCGGAGAGCACCAACAGCGTTGCGTGTTCCTCTGAGGCACAAACCATGCCAATGACATAATCTTTATCACCATTTAACGTTATGGCCTTCACCCCTGTCGCTGTTCTGCCCATTGGGCGGACAGCAGATTCCGGAAAGTGGATCGCTCGGCCTGACTTGGCGGCGATCACGATATGCTGACTACCATTGGTCATACTGACATTCACCAACTGGTCATCTTCCCTGATATTCAGGGCAATGATTCCATTGGAGCGAGGACGGCTGTACTGCTCTAGGGTGGTTTTCTTGATGACACCTTGCTTGGTAATCATGACCAAGAAATGGTTGTTCAGGTAATCCTGATCATCCAGACTTTCAACTTGGATAATCGATCTGATTTTGTCGTCAGACTCGATGTTGATGAGGTTTTGGATAGGACGGCCCTTGGCTGTTTTGGAGCCCTCAGGAATCGCATAGGTTTTAAGCCAAAACAGCTTTCCCTTGTCGGTAAAAATCAGAAGATAATTGTGTGTGGAAGCGGTGAAAATATATTCCGTCCAATCGTCTTCCTTGGTGCTAACGCCTTTGGAACCTACTCCTCCCCGGCCTTGGGTTCGATACTCTGTCAAGGCGGTTCGCTTTACATATCCTTGGTGAGAGACGGTAATTACCACCTCTTCGTTGGGAATCATATCCTCGTAGCTGAAATCCTCGGCGTTGTGCTCGATCTCAGTCCTACGATCATCGGCGTAGCGATCCTTCATATCCTGAAGTTCCGTTTTGATGATTTCCATCCGCTTATCCTCGTTGGCAAGGATTTCCTTCAACTCTTCGATCAGAGCCATGATCTCTTTGTACTCCTGAATGATCTTCTCACGCTCCATTCCGGTGAGGCGCTGAAGCCTCATGTCCAGAATTGCCCTTGCTTGGATCTCGCTCAGCTCAAACCGCTCCATCAAGCCGTTTCGGGCAGTCTCAGGATCCGGAGAATTTCTGATCAGAGAGATCACTTCATCCAAATGATCCAAGGCTATCAGGTAACCTTGGAGAATGTGTGCTCTTTTCTCAGCTTCTTTCAGCTCATATTCGGTCCGACGGACGACAACCTCATGTCTGTGAGCCACATAGTGAACGATGAGATCCTTGAGATTGAGAGTATAAGGTCTACCCTTGACGAGGGCGACATTGTTTACTGAGAATGAGGTCTGTAGCGCGGTATGCTTATAAAGATTGTTCAATACCACACTGGATATCGCATCCCGCTTGAGTTCGTACACGATTCGCATACCAGATCTGTCGGACTCGTCACGTATGGCAGAGATTCCTTCGATCTTTTTCTCATTGATCAAGGCGGCGGTTTTTTCAACCATGTTGGCCTTGTTCACCATATAGGGGATTTCGGTGATGACAATCATCTCCTTGTTCCCGCCATCTTTGGTTTCGATATTGGCTTTGCCCCTTACGACGATTCTTCCGCGTCCAGTTTCAAATGCCGCCTTTACACCATTATAACCATAGATTATCCCTCCAGTCGGAAAGTCCGGAGCGATGATGAATTTCATCAGTTCGGCGACTGTGATCTCCTTGTTGTCAATATAGGCGATGATGCCATCTATGACTTCACCTAGGTTGTGGGGAGCCATGTTGGTAGCCATACCTACCGCAATCCCAGAAGCGCCATTTAGCAGCAATGCTGGTACCTTGGCAGGTAGTACGGTCGGCTCCTTGAGCGAGTCATCGAAGTTGAATTGGAAATCAACGGTGTCCTTGTTGATGTCCACCAGCAATTCTTCGGCGATTCTCTTCAATCTTGCCTCAGTATATCGCATCGCCGCAGCATTGTCCCCATCAATGGATCCAAAGTTTCCTTGGCCGTCCACCAATGGATACCTCAAGGACCAATCCTGGGCCATACGAACCATGGTCTCGTAGACCGCGGAATCCCCGTGAGGATGGTATTTCCCCAGTACTTCCCCGACGATTCTCGCTGATTTTTTATAAGGCTTGTTGTGTAATACGCCCAGTTCCTGCATTCCGTAAAGGATACGTCTGTGAACTGGCTTGAGTCCGTCTCGGACATCAGGAAGTGCTCTTGAAACAATGACCGACATCGAATAATCGATGTAGGCACCCCGCATTTCCTCCTCAATATTGATTGGTATGATGTGCTCGTTCTCTCCTTGGGCCATAAAGTACTTTTTCGCGCTTCAAATTAAGCTGCAAGATAGTAAAAACTGCAAGGTTTCGAAAGCTTAGATTCAAACCTTATCAAGCCCTTAGATCATCAATACCATTGACCGATTTTACGGTTTTGCAGGTTGAAAATAGAGCTGCCTCTGTACTCGATCCCGTCATGAAGATGCTTCATCACCACCCCACACCCTTGGATCTTGCACCGCTTGGTGCCGGGAATTTTGATAGCCAAACCTGCCTGTAGCCCATAGACATTTTGGTCAATATTCTGAAATTCAGAATAGTCAGATGCGGCATAGGTAAACTTCCTAAACTCTGCCCCACCTTTCAAGAACAGCTTGGCATATTCGGAGAAATCATATTCCATTCTCAAGGAAACCCCTACGTAAGGGTCTTCTGAAACAGCAAGTCTCGGCACATAGGGTGCTCCGCCAGCCGAAAGAGCGGGATCATAGGATTTTTTCAGGTTCATTTTTCCAAACTCCCCCTCCAAAATAAATCGCCAAGGGTAGTTTGCCCGTGCTCGCTGCCTTAGTTCCGACTGCATGTACAGATTGTTTGTGCTGTACTTGCGGTATTGCCACTTCAGTATGCTTTGCCGGCGCTTCGCATCGAATAGAACCAAACCAACCGTGCCGTAGTATTTGCTGATCTGGTAAGTAGATCCTTCAAACTGAAACTCATGATCGCTACCCCTCATAGGAGCCAGATTACCCCACTCCATCCCGTATCCACCGCCGATTGTCAGGAGGTTAAACAGATTGATTCTAACTCCCCCATTCAGCAGCGGAAAGATCCATTCATTGCTGGACAAAGAAAGGGTATCCTGAAGGGTAAACTCCGAACTCTCAAAGTTTTGGTATTGAGATATCGGGTACAGAGATGGGTTTTGGGAGAAAAAGTCAGTACCGATCTGGTGGTAGGCTGCGCCTGTCGAGATCTCCAAGGCAAACATCTCCAAAGCATTTCGGAAGACATTGCCCACGCCGGACTCACTTTTTGGATTCTTCGCTTTTTCACTTATCCCAAAAATATCCTCGTCTTGTGCGAACGCATGAATTTGAACGAGATAAACAGCGATTACTAGGAAGAAGATTTTTCTAATGGTCATGGGTAATTAACGACAATCCGATTCTGTTGGTGTGAAAATAAAAAAGAAGTCTCCTTTTCGGGAGACTTCTTCAAATCTTTTGCCAATAAGCTTATTTGGTAGATGGAGTGGCTCCGTCCTCTTCTTTGGTTTTCATTTCCTCTACCATTTGATCCAGCTTCTCCTTCATTGCTGGATCTTCCTTGATCGCACCATTTACTTTGTTGTAAATAGAAACGCCCAGCACGTTGTCGTCTTTGATCAGCTCAGTCTTGTATTCCACCACAGACTCCTGTAGTGAGTCCTGGAAATCCTTGATCGCTTTATAAGCAGCTCTTTCCTCATCTGTCAACTTGATCTCCGCCTCTTTGGCGGCATCTCCCCACGCAGCTTTGATTTCATTGTATCTAGCGCCTCCATCGATGACCTCGTTGTTTAGGATCATATCCTTCAGTTCATCGGTCTTCTTCTCCACAAATTCAGAGGTCATGAATTCCACATTGGCGAACTTCTTTAGTTCCTCGTCAGTAACCTCCTCTTCTACAGCAGCTTCTTGTGCAAAAGCTGCCAAGCTCAATCCTCCAAAAAGGAACAAAAACATCCAAATCTTTCTCATAATCGTCTTGGTTTAAAATGGTTAAGCCTACAATAAAAAACTCAAGGCAGCAAAAACCAAGCAAAAAATGTCCTTTTAAGATATTTTATGATAAGCGGCTGTTAGGAAAACATGCCATTTTAGGACTTTTTCAGTGTAGCAATAGTTAGGCTTGGATCGGGAGAACTGAACACAAAACTGCCCGCCACCAAGATATCCGCTCCGGAAGTGCCAAGCTTTTGCGCATTGTCGAGATTCACCCCACCGTCAACTTCTATCTTAGCCGAAGAGCCCTTTTTGAGAATCAATTCTTTCAGACGTGATACCTTGGAATAGGTGTTTTCGATGAATTTTTGCCCTCCAAAACCGGGATTGACAGACATGACGCACACCAAATCGACATCTGCTATGATGTCTTCGAGCATGGCAATCGGTGTGTGTGGATTGATGGCGACACCAGCATGGGCGCCCAGCTTGTGGATTGCCTGAACTGTGCGGTGAAGATGCGTGCAGGCTTCGTAGTGTACTGAAATAGTATCAGCACCAGCATTTCGGAAAGCTTCAAGGTAATGATCGGGATTCACGATCATCAGGTGGACGTCAAGTGGCTTCTTTGCATGTCTTTGGATTGCCTCTGTCACGGGGATGCCAAAGGAAATATTGGGAACAAATACCCCATCCATAATATCCACGTGGATGTAATCCGCGGCGGAATTATTAAGCATCTCGACTTCTTTTTGGAGTTTGGAAAAATCTGAAGCGAGAATAGAAGGGGCAACCAAGAGCGACATGGGGCAATTATTTAGCAGTACAAATCAAGTAAAATCCGAGCTTGGGACAAAATCCACTATTGTTTGAGCAACTTGACCTGTTTGATAAGGGCGCCTTCGCGCAATACAACGAGATACATTCCTTTCTCGATCCCTTCCACGCTAACTAAATATGGTGTATTGGCATGCACCCTTGAAAGATCCTGTTGCATGACTAGCCTACCTGTGAAATCGATCAATTCAAAACTACAGGTCGTCCCCGTCCCAAATTGAATTTTGAGGTCACTTTGTCCCAAAGGATTGGGATATATTTTTGTTTTGAGCGCTTCATGTTCCGGCGCTGCAAGTATCTCTCCGTAGAGCGCATCATAAAAGTTTGGAATACCATATCCCAAAAGATTGTCTGGATTGTCGAATTGGGTAGCGCTTCTGAAAAGGTTCTCCATCAACTCAGTCTTGGTCCAATCCGGCTTTGCCTCCCAAAGACCAGCCGCCAAGGCGGTAATCTGTGGTGCCGAAAAAGACGTGCCATTGGACGATCCCGCACTTCCATTGGATCGGATAAGTACCGGACTATCTCCAAACGCCGATAGCTCAGGCTTGAAGCGTCCGTCGTCGGTAGGTCCACGCGAGCTAAAAGTAGAAACCTCGCCGCTCGTCTTTACGGACCCTACCGAAAGAATATCCTCCGCATCCGCAGGTGCGACCAGGCTGGACTCACCCCTCGAACCGTAGTTTCCAATTGAGTTGACTACCAAAATCCCCTTGTTGGACGCAATGGAAGCGCCCCGGGTGATAATTGTAGTCTTTCCATCCAAATCCTCTAAGGAATAATTCATCGCCGGATCATCAAAATCCCAATAGCCCACTGAGCTACTGATAATATCCACTCCCACGCTGTCGGAGTATTCGGCTGCCCTCACCCAGTTGAATTCCTCCACTTTGTATTCCGTCTCCACCTCTTCCGTAATCATCAGGATAAAATCAGCATCATAGGCTCCGGAGACAAGCTTCCCAGGTTCGTTTGCCGCAATCAGGGAAAGCACATTGGTACCATGCTGATGGCCCATAAAAACCTCCGTATTCCAAGGCCTAACAAAGTCCCTTTGGTCCAAAATCTGGTTGTTGGCAAATAGATGTGAAAAGGCCGCGCTGGTATTCGTTCCGGGAAAGCCTGCATCGAAGACGGCGATCATCACCCCATCGCCGGTATATCCATCAGCATGCATCCGATCGATGCCTATCAGTTCGTTCTGGAAGTCATAGGCGTTGTCGGTCACTGCCAGTTCTCTGCTATTCAGCTTCGGGTGCTTTACGCTGTTTTCCGTAGCCTCCGAGGCCAGAGCCTGGTAATTTATTTTTGCGCTAGGTTTTGGTAAAAAGTCCCTGGCTACCAGCTCTACCCTCTCCACAAATGGCAATGCAGCCATCGCGTCCACGCCTGCCTCATCCGTCACCAACACGGCCGCATTCATCCACTTGCTCGCATAGAGCACGTAATCGGATAAAACAGAAACCTCATCAAGGTACTTCGCTGCCACCGGAAGATCTAGACTATCGGCTGGGACGCCTTCTTTGATTCTTCTTTCGATGGCCTTTTGAGTCAGAAACTCCTGGGGTCTGGACAGGGATAAACTCTCTTGGGGCTTATAATTGAAATAGACTGCATATCTGTCCTGCGCCTTGGCTGAGAAAACCAACAGCAGTATGAATGAAAACACAATCCAAAATATAATCTTGTCCATACTCGACTAAGGTTAAATGTGTCTTGCTGCCACTGTCGATTAGCTGATCTCCTAAGCAGTCATTTCTTGAGCAATAGGTCAATACTTCGTCATATTTTTCCATTAGGCCTATGCCTTTTCCAAATACCTCAAAGCGGATATCGCGGATCGTCACCTTGTCATCGAGCTCTTCCTGCCTGACTTTTACCATCTCCACGGTTTCATATCCAGGAATCGAAGACGTGCCGACTTGCTCAATCTCAAAGTCATCATTTCCCTCTGCTTGGTAAATCTTCCCATTCCAGACTTTTCCTTGCTCCGGGGGGAAAACCAATGCGACAAGAGGGGCATTTTGAATTGTCCTCAAAAGTGCCTGATCACGATAGATCATCGAATACTCCAGTTCGAAAGTCCAATCCAAACGATCGGGAGACTTAAAACGCGCTACAATGTAGACGACTTCGTTTTCCGCGTTGAGATAGCTACTTCGAATCAAGTCTCTGTAAAAAAATTGCGAGGCCTCCGAATCATTTTCCCCGTAATAGATCGTCTCTTCGACTTGATAGATCCAAAAATTGCCGACCGCCAAAGGTTGATAGTCATGGCCAAGTTCTGGATTTGGGGACTCAATCTCCTCACTGCAAGCAGCTAAGAAGAAACACAACAGAAAAGACAGCAGGGAAAACCGTAGTCGCATGCCGAAAATATACTACGAAAAAGACAATCATGTTTCCCTTGAGGAGACCTGGAGAGGATTTTCCCTACACCAATTTTAGCTTTTCTGATAAAATCGGCCTGCTTACCTTAGCAGCCCAATACGATTTGAACTATGGCGCTCAGGACTTTTGTAAAATTAAACAGCATCACCAACCTAACAGACGCCAGATATGGCTCGGGCATGTATGTTGATCTCCTCGGCTTCGACCTCAACAGTGACTCGGAGAATTTCATCCGCCCTGAACTCTTCGCGGAAATCACCGGCTGGGTGTCGGGTGTCGACTTTGTTGCAGAATTCCACCACCATGATTCTACAGACATTCTCTCGGTCCTCGAAGCCTACCCTTCGATCACCTGGATAGAACTGGACCGAATTGGTGAACTTCAAAAACTCGTCGGATTGGGGTATTCGTTGATCTATAAAGTGACTTTGGAGGAGGTACGTCATATGGAGGAAGAAGTAGCTAAGGTACTCCGTGAGTCTGGCATCATCCTGCATGTATTTTCCCATGCCCCAGTATTGGACAAGGAGGATTTGGAAGCGGTCGCCAAACTCGCACAAAATTGCAAAGTATTGCTGGGAGCTGGTGTCAACAAAACCAACGTGCTCGACTTGGTCAACGAAACTGGGATCTATGGCATTACCCTGAGCGGTGGAGTTGAAATAAAGCCAGGTCTAAAGGACATGAATGAGTTGGCTGACATTCTCGAAACTCTCGAAACAGAAGACTAAAATAAAACCCGGCTCTCACGAACCGGGTTTTATTTTTCAACTCTCCCAAAGATCTGTCAGTTTGTAGGGGCTCTGTTTTCCGGTAAAAATGCTACCGTCTACAAACCGGTGTTTAATTCCGACGTTGGCTAGGTCATCCATGTCTTGGGCAGTGAGCTCTAACTCGGCAGCTTTCAGGTTTTCGACGATCCTTGCTTGGTTTACAGACTTGGGAATGACAGCTATGCCCCGAGCAATCGACCAGGCAATCAAAATCTGTCCTACAGTCGCAGAATGTTTTTTTGCAATGTCAGCCACCGTATTATTTTCCATAAGTCTTGGGTCGTTTTTATGCCTTTCTCCCCTAGAATCTGGTGATCCGAGCGGTGAATAAGCAGTCATGAGGATACCATTTACCCTGCAAAAATCAACCAAAGAAGCTTGTGGCAAAAAAGGATGCATCTCCACCTGATTCATTTCGGGCTTTTCCCCACCCATATCCAAAAGTTCCTTGAGCTTGTCCCGGTTGAAGTTTGAGACTCCGATATGCTTCGTCGCTCCCATGGCTTTTTGCTCTTGCATCGCTTCCCAAGTTTGGGTCAGCGGGATGTCCTTATAGGTGTAAAATTCCTCTCTATGTTCGGCGAAGCTAGTTCCGGGCTTAAAGGCGATAGGCCAATGCATGAGGTAAAGATCAAGGTAGCTTAGGCCAAGATTTCGCAGCGACTTCTCTAGTGCCGGCCTTACGTCTTCGTGTCGATGGCTGTCATTCCACAGCTTGGAAGTGACGAAGAGCTCCTTTCTTTTCACCAGTCCATCTCCGATAGCATCGGAAATTCCTTGCCCCACTTCCAATTCGTTCTGATAGATGGCGGCACAGTCTAGGTGTCGATATCCCGCCTCAATAGCCCAATAGACTGCTTTTCTCACTTCACCAAGCTTACTTTTCCAAGTACCCAAGCCAAGAGTAGGCAACTTGTCTCCGTTTGAAAATTCCAGATTTTTCATTGTGGTATGTTCTTGTTTTCTATTAAAAAGTCCCTCTAAATTTCCCATTAAGATAATTCAAACTTGCTTGATCGACCATTCTCCAAGGCAATTCCCTAATTTTTCAGATTTACAAGTTTGTCTCGTCACTTCCATATACGAAACATAAGGATTTCGGGACGAGTAAGGGTGGTGAGCCGGAGTATTTATCCTTTCTCTTTTTTTGACTATTGACCACTCGTTTTCGATTTTTCATTTGGTAAGAAAAAGACTACCCCATAAAAAAGCTTGGGCGGGAAATACAAAACCCGCCCAAGCTCTAAATGTTCACTTCCGAAAATCACTTCAGCGCTAATTCCCTCGCCTTGATATTGGTGTAATACTTGGTGATCATGTTTGGCACCTCCCAAGCAGGCATTTTTCCTGCCTGATAGTATTCCAAAAACCTCTCTGTGACCTGAGCAAAGTGCGCCTCGTGGCCATTGTGGTAGGAATCCGGAATAGTAACCTGATATTCTCCTGATGGCATCTGTGTCAGGCCGATTCCTGGATACTTTGTCTGCAGCGTTTCGTTTACAGCCTTTTCCAGCTGCGCCAATTCAGCGCCGAGCAACTCGACATACAAGGCTGGGCGGTAGTTTTCCTCTTTGCCCTGGCGGATGATCAGGTTGGCTTTGGTCCCCCGCATCATACTGTAGTGCGTATCAGCACTTCCTTCTGGCGCTTGATAGTTCCAGATCACACTTGCCTTGGCATGCTTTCCCTTCAGGGTGTAATTCATCTCTCCGTTGGAGAAAACTTCAAGTTTGCCATCCTTAACGTCTTTTTGTAGAAAATCAGGGAAGTCGGACTTGCCTGTCACCTGCTGGAACTCTTGCAGCGTCATGGGAGTCGACCAACGCTTGGCCGAAAGCATCTGCACGTCTGTAGTATCCAAAGCCACTTCAGGAAAAGCTTCCCACTGGATCAGGTCAACCAAGTGGGTGGTCACGTCCACGATTCCCTCTCCCTCTACGCTCACGTCAAAGAACCAATCCGGCCGGATCAGGGGTGCGCCAGAAACGTACTTGAAGAAATGGTGGACGGATTCCTTGGTGATCGCCGGATTTTCCGGTGTTCCGGTCTCAAGTTCGCCAAATACCTCAGAAATCATCGACAGCTCCCGCTGGAGCAGTGTCGTAATTTCAAAGCGCTCCGTCATGATATCATAAATGAGGAGATTCTTCTCATCTGCCAGCTGAAAGGCTTTGAGCAGCTTGTTAAACCCTTCTTGGTTGATCACCAGAGGCTTATCTGCGTAGACGTGGATGCCGTTTTCAATGGCGGCGAGGATATAGTCGACCTTACGATCGTTTTTGCCGGCTACCATCATCACGTTTCCAGGCTTTTCAGCGACCATCTTTTCGAGATAGTCGGCGCCTGTGTACACTTCCAGATTCCAGGCCGTTGGGTTTTCAGTCCGCTCATTGTAGCCAGAGATACGCTTGAGGTGATCAGTCAGCTCTGCTCCCTCCGGAGCAAAAACATAAACGGTCGAATCCACCGTAGGATACATGGACTTGTGGATCAGACCGGCATGAAAATGTCCGGGATCCAGGGTCATGATCTTTACCTTTGAATTGGGTTCAGAAGTTTCTGATTTCATCTCGGGACTGGAACAGGAAGCGGAAAAAAGGGCCAATGCGGCCCCTATCTTTACTTTATTGGAAATCATACATTCGATATTAAATACTGCTTCAAAATAAGCATCAATTCAAAACCGCCCAAGGCAGAATTAGGCTTTGACATAATCCGTACCCCAAGGTCTGCGCTGAGTCCGGCTCAGATGTGAATTTGCTTCCTTGTCGTTGACAAATTCCTCCTTGGCAGCATCCCATTCCAGCCTTCTGCCCATTTTCATCGCGATATGGCTTACCAAACATACGGAGCATGCCCTGTGTCCAATCTCAACTGGAGACAAAAGTTCATTATTCCCTTGGATCGCACCAAGCCAGTTGCCATGGTGCTCATTACTTTTGATCAGATGGATCTCCTCCGGGCCGATCACTGACTGGAGGATTTTCGGGTCAGAAGCATCCAGAGCCTTTGCGTTGTTGTCTTTTGCAACGGGATCGGAGGACGAAGCTTGGTAGTTTCCTCTGGAAACCCAAATCCAGCCTTCCGTGCCTTCGTAGCGAATACCGTTTGGATAGCCGCCGGAGGTAAACATCGTGATTCCGTTGTCATACTCCGCCTTGACCATGAAATCGCCGTGGACGTTCCACAATCCCGAGCGGGGGAACTCCGCGACTGCCTCGACAAATCTAGGCCCGGTTAATTCGGTATCCATGCCCCAGGCCGCCGAGTCAAAGTGATGCTGTCCCCATCCGGTGATCATGCCTGCGCCGTAATTTTCCAGCCTCAGCCAACCAGGACGGCTATAGTCGTTTTGAGGATGGACGCCGATTTCCGTGTAGGGAACCTCCGGCGTCGAGCCCAGCCACATGTCAAAATTCAGGTTTGACGGCACAGGCATCGCAGGCGCATCCGGGCCAGAAGGGTCTCCCGGCAATCCGATACGAACAGTGTGAAGTTTGCCTATTCTTCCATTTCTCACCAGTTCGGCTGCAATCCTAAACTGCTCACTGGATCGCTGCTGGGTTCCAAGCTGCAGCTTGACGCCTGTCTTGTTTACCACATCGACCAGCTGACGGCCTTCTTTGATGGTGAGGGATGTTGGCTTTTGCACGTAAACATGCTTCCCAGCCAAAGCAGCTTCCATGGCAGGTTGGGAGTGCCAGTGATCCGGAGTCGAGATCACCACCGCATCTATTTCTTTGTTTAGCAGCATCTCTCGGTAGTCACCGTACTGCTTTACATCCACGTAGGGTTTTCCGTTCTTTTTGGTGTAGTAGTCCTCGATCAGCTTTTTCCCGTCAGCCATACGCTTGCTGTCGACATCAGATACCGCTACGAGCTGCGCCACTTCGTGTCTCCAGGTTCCTGGCAAATCGTGGTCTCTGGCAATTCTCCCACAACCGATCTGGCCTATCGTAATCCGGTTACTCGGTGCGTTTTTGCCGAAAACTGAGGCTGGCACAATGGTCGGAAATCCAATCGCAGCGGTTGCCAGTGCAGTTTTCATCATAAAATCTCTTCTTTCCATAGCTATTAAGTAGGGTTAAACTGGGTTATTCTATTTTACAAATGCTCTCCAATATGCCTCGGCCTCCTCGGGAGTAAGGTCTCCATCAAAGACAATCATTCTATATTTAAGTGTGTAGCGTTCGTTGGGCTGGAGTTCCCAAGATTCATGGCGGATCGGACAGAACTCGATAAAAACGTTGCCCTCGCCTTTGTACTGGCCCAAAGGCCAAACGCGCAGCGGTTCAGGATGGGATTTGTTGGTGTTGTGTGAGAGGAAGAGAATCCCGCTTTGACCCGAAGAGTCCGCGGTCTTCCCCTTTACGATTACCCATTTGGCATTGCTCCCATCCGCATCCTTGCGGGTCTTGCCTTCCGAGGTTAGGATACTGCTATTGGCATCGCCCCATAGCTCAGTAGCCCGAAAGCCGATCCCGCCCCCGTAGCGGTAGTCGTCCAGGAGTATGCCACCAGAAATTTTGGTTTCTATTGTGGTCGTATAGTCCACCATGTAGCGGTCTTTGTCGGCAGGCTTCACTTTGATGCGCAGATCTTCTTCAATGGCCAGCTTTTCGTTTTCCGGCGCTTTGAGGTCTAGATGGTTTTGGCGTACGTTGAGCTCTGCGGCTCCTCCGGCCACTTTCTTTGAAAGTATTTTCGCGAAGTCTACACGCCCTTTGCCATCTCCGAGATTCCAAAAATCCACTTCCCTCCCACTGATCGTGGCACGTGTCCATGGCCCCCAAATCCCATAGTGATGATAGTGGTCTGGAGGCTGTATTCGGCTGAGTACCTGACCGCTGGGAGAAGTGATGGGATGGATGAAACCTGACTTGCTGAAGTCCGCTTTGACTCCTTCCGGGACGGGCACTTTGGCGGTCTGGTAAGTCAAAACCCGCTGATTGTCAATAAGAAAATCCACTCCGGTAGAAGTTTCGTTTAGCGTGATTTTTTGCGAAAACGATACCGAAGAAAATCCCAAAAAAACAAGGGATAGAAATAAATTCCTTTTGAAACACATGTAAAATTCAGGTTATTGGGCCTCCAAGATATCAAAATCTCAAAAAATCAATTAACCCAGTTATACTAATCCCCATGAAGCGTCTCTATTTCTACGCAATCGTTTTCTTATCAACCTTCCATTTCGCATGTGCCCAGAGTCTGAACGAAGTACCCCTTGACCAAGCTTGGAAGGACCAAATCAGGTCCTTGGCTCCCGAGAAGCAAACCTTTCCTGCCAAAAAGAAGAATATATTAGTCTTTTCTCTCCATACCGGATTCAACCATTGGGTGATTCCCCACACCGAAGAGATGTTCAAAATCCTGGGCGAGAAAAGCGGAGCCTTTTCGGTGAGCGGAAGCAAGGACATTTCCGAGTTTGAAACGAAAAACCTCAAGAAGTATGATGCTATTATCCTAAACAATACCTGCTCTATCGGAGACCACAGAAATCTCTTTTGGGACAAACTCAAAGCAGAGGCAGGCGAAGGCTACGACTCCGCAGCGCTGATGAAAAAAGCCCAAGAACTCGAAGCCAATATCCTAAGCTATGTAGAGAAAGGTGGGGGACTCATGGTGGTACATGGTGGCAACACCATCCTGAACAATTCTTGGGACTTCAGCCGACTGCTGGGAGCCAGCTTTGACTACCATCCCAAGCAGCAGGCCATCCAAGTGAGACTGGAAGATCCGAAGCACCCGCTGGTGCAGGCCTTCCCGGCTGAAGGATTCAACCATATCGACGAGCCCTACTTCTACAAGAATGCGTACGAAGAAGGGGATTTCAAGCCCCTGCTTTACTTCAACAATGCTGAAATCGACGGGCAGCGCAAGGGCCTGGAAAAAACCGAAGCAAAGACCTATGTGTCTTGGATTCGCTCCGAAGGCAAAGGCAAGGTGATGTACATCTCCCCATCCCATAACGCGCAGAGCTTCGAAAATCCCGACCTGCTGCAGTTTTATCTAGACGGCATGCAGTATGTGGTCGGTGACGTGGATTGCGACGAGACGCCGATTGGAAAGTAAAAGGCCTGATGTCCGATGTCGGATGACCGATGAAAGGCGCTGGAATTTGATTTCAGCGCCTTTTCTATTTAAAAGGGACTTGTTTCTATGGACACGTCTCGGTATTTACCCTAGTCGCCACGTACGTTGGAACGTTGTAAAATCCGACGAGAGCAGGACAAATTTTCGGGGTTCTTCCAAAAATGTCGTAGTCGGTGTCACGATTGTAATCACGGTAGTGAATGTAAATGGTTTCCCCTGCCGAGTAGGATTCTCTAACGACGATCCTCACCACATTGTCATAAGTAAGTCCATCGTAGTAAAGCACTTCTTTACCAAAGTCTTCCCGATTTTTCACAATGCCCAAAAGGAAATCAATGCAATCTTCCGACCCGATAATTTCTACCTCTAAACAATCCGGGGATTCTTCAGAACTACAAGATCCAATCCCTAGTAATACAAAAAAGCCCAAAAAGGCAGCCGTTAAAAATTTGCTTTTACCTGTTTTCATATCGAAGAAACGGAAGTGAAATAGTAAGCGCTACAAGCTTTTGAAGACTTTCCAAAAAAATCAATGTGTCCGCATGTAGCTATGCACGACCGCTTCGGCGGCGATTCTTCCGGAGGTCATCGCGGCATTGATGGAGCCATGGAGCAGGTAGTCGCCTGCTAGGTACACATGATCCGTAATCTTACACTCAGTCATGGGCATGGTATACTTTGGATCTTCCAAAAAAGGCAACGCGTGGGGGATATAGTAGGTCTTGACAAATTGAAAATAGGCTTGGTCCACACCTGATATCTTTTGCAATTCGGCCCGCACTGCTTCAATCAGCTCTTTTTCCCCTAAGCCCGTCTCCAAAACCGTCACGGAAAGTAAGGCTCTCCCATTTTTGGAATAGGTCTTTGCCACATCGTCCAGAAAGACCAAATTGTTGACTAAGCCGTCTCCTGGCAGCAGCCCGATAATCGGCTTTCCCAAAAATGAGTTTTGCAATGAAAAATACAGATTGATCACGCTTTGGGGTGAGGAAAATTGCCCTTGCAACTGCTTCATCACCAAATCAGGCTGCACCGCTACTATGATCCGATCTCCTTCAATCACTTCTCCATTCTCCAGGTGGATGGTCTTGCCTTCGACTTGGGCCACTTTGGAATTGAAATAGATCTGGGTCTTTCCAAGTTGGCGGCGGATCATGGCAGGTATCTCGCCCATGCCTTTTTCAGGCACGGCCGCATGCCCCATGGCAAACATCTTAAAGACAAACTCAAATATCCTGGAGGACGTGTTTAGGTGTTTTTCGAGAAATATTCCCCGAAAAAACGGCTTGAAGAAATTGGAAATTATTAGGTCCGAAAAACCGTAATCCTTGAGGTATTGGTGAGTCGGCAGCGAAGGTTTGGCAAAGATCTCTTCATTGGACAGGTTCTTCAGCGATCTGGTCAGTTTCAGGATTTTCAACTTATCGCCCAGCGTTCCTACCTTGGAAAAAGCCATTGCCAACGCGCGGAGTGGACTCCTGGCGGGATCGGATAGCAGGTAGAAATCTTCCCCTTCGAAAATCACCGCACCCGGCGTGAAGGTTCTTAGATTTAAGGCGTTGAGATCCAGATATCTTTGCGCTTCCGGATAGGCGGTATTCAAAACTTGAAATCCGTGGTCAAGTAAAAAACCGTCGAGCTTGTCGGTCTTAATACGACCTCCTACGCTATCCGAAGCCTCGAGAATGCAAGGTGAAAAACCAGCTTTTTCCAGTTCCAAAGCGGCCACCAATCCCGCTAATCCCGCGCCTATGATGTATATCTTGTCTTCCATTCCTTACGTTGCTGTCTTTTCCAATTTGGCCAAAGTTTTTTTAATAACACAAGATTGTCAACTGTGTTTTGGAATACCGAAATCCGATACCGTCCAGATTTTCCGTGGACGTCTATTCTCCGGAAAGATTTGATAGAAGGTCTGGCTCGCCTGTGCGGAAATCCTTAACATCGCAGTAAATCCCTTGCTATGAAAATACTTGGTCTACTCCTAGCCTCTCTGATCACCTTTTCCCTACATGCCCAAACTTACTTTCCAGAGAAAAATAGTTGGCTCAGCAAAAATCCAGGCGATGTTGGCTTGGACGAGGGCAAGATTGCAGAAGCAATCGCATTTGCGATCGGCCACGAGACCGACCAAAATGCCAATCTAAAGATTGCCCACTACGAAAGTGCTTTCGGCAGAGAGCCATTCGGGTACCCGGTTGGCCCGATGAAAACGCGTGGGCCAGCGACTGGACTAATAATTTACAAAGGATACGTTGTGGGCCAATGGGGTGATCCTGCTCGGGTAGATTTGACCTTCTCCGTGGCAAAAAGTTTTCTTTCTACTACTGCCGGACTGGCGGTGGCAGACGGCTTGATCCAGGATGAAAAAGATCTGGTCTATCCCTACATGGCACCGATCTATCCTTACGACCCTCTCCGCGCGGGGATGAACAAAGCGGATCACTTGTATGAAGATGACGTTTTCGAGCTTTTTGACACAGAGCACAACCGCAAGATCCGTTGGGACGACCTACTGAGGCAAACCTCCGACTGGGAAGGAAGCCTATGGGGTAAACCAGACTGGGCTGACCGTCCGAGCGGCGAGGCCAAAGAATGGAGATCGCGGTCTCGAAACACCCCAGGTACAGTCTATGAGTACAATGACACCCGTGTGAACGTGCTGGCGCTGGCTCTGCTGAATATTTGGAGAAAGCCCCTTCCTGTAGTGTTAAAAGAGAAAATCATGGATCCCATCGGCGCTAGCGACAGCTGGAGATGGACGGGCTATGAAAACTCCTTTGTCATCCTCGATGGCCAAATCATGCAGTCCATCAGTGGTGGATCGCATTGGGGAGGCGGCATGATGATCTCCGCTTGGGATCAGGCTAGATTCGGATACCTAACCCTGAGAAACGGCATCTGGAATGGCCAACAACTGATCGACCCTTCTTGGATAGAAAAATCCCGAACGCCAACACCAGCGCAGCCCGGATACGGCATGATGAATTATTTTTTGAACCACGACCAAAAAGAGGTTCCAGCTGCGCCCAAGACCGCATTTCACCATATCGGAGCTGGTACTAACATGATTTATGTAGACCAGGAAAACGACTTGGTGATTGTTGCTCGCTGGATTCCCAATGGAGACAAAGCAGAATTGGTCAGACTGGTGCTTGAAAGCCTGAGCAAATAATGAAACATACTACTTTGGAAGCTGGAGAAGCACACGGTAGGCCTGAATGGCGCCGGAAAGAAATCCCTCCGCACTTCCCCAGAGGTATAGCTGAAATGTGCGGTGTAGTGCTTTGCCCCATCTTTTTTCGATGATACTTTGGTTTGAGTCCAGCCGCTTTGCCCATTCCCTGCAAGTGAGGTAATAGCTGCGCGTATCATCCCAGACTCCTCGAAGCTGGAAAGACGTTTGGGCGACTTCAGCAAGATAGTCGTGCAATACCATCAGGTGCCCATTTCCTTCAAAGACATATTTGTTCATGAAGGTCCCATGTGAATTCTTGACCCTATCCGCACTGGCATCCAGATATAGGTATCCACCGGGCTTGAGCAGCTTTTGGTATTGCCGCAGCGATGCTGCATAGTCCGGGAGGTGTTCGGTGACACCACAGTTGACTATTGCATCGTATTGCAGTCCGGGATCATACTGTAGAAAATGCTCCAAAACCACCTCACAGGGCAGTTTTTGGCGATCAATAATTTCCTGGACAAAGTGTCGCGAACGTTCTGAAATAGTCAGGGAGGTGACATGGATTCCGCGCTGCCCCGCAAACTCAACAAAAGAACCCCAGCCAGACCCTATTTCCAAAATCCGAGTACCTGTTTTGGCCTTCACCGCATCCAAGACAAATTCAAATTTCCTCGTTTCCGCGTCCTCCAGCGATTCATCATCGTATGCGAACACAGCTTGGGAATAAGCTCGGTGTCTTTTGTCTAAAAAAAGCATGAAAAAGTCCGCCTCCAAGTCGTAGTGCTGAGCGATCCATTTTTTATCGCTTTTGACTTGGCCGAAAAGAAAAGGCTGAACAATTCGCCAGAAAAAATTGAATCCTCGTCTGTCCAAAACATAATTCCTTAGCGAAAGAACCTTGATCATATCACCTTCCACATCGATATCATCCATCAGATAGGCTCTGGCGATCAGCTCCTGATCCATCGTGCTGATCGCCGAAATGGCCTGATCGTTTTTGAGAATGAGTGAAAACTCAGGTACGCCATCGCCAAAGTCCCTTTTTTCCCCATCGGGCCCTAGCATGGAAAAAGGGATTTTTGAAGTTGAAGTGGTAACCGCTTCCAAATGCTTTTGGAATAGGTCTGCAAGACGGGTAAACTTGTTTTTCATGAAAACTAAGAAGCTTGCTGTTTAAAAATTGAACGAAGAAAAGTAAGCCTTAGGAGACAAATAATTTATCGATTTTCAGAATCCCCACAAATAGCTGAGAGCGATAAAATACCGAGTAGTGCAATTGCATCGATTTTGGATCGCTAGGAAAAAAAGCGACGAGCACAGGGCTATAAAAAACAAAACCCCGGCACATCAGCCGGGGTTTGGGGGTGATTTAGCAACTTTTCGCTACTCCTTAATTATTTACCAATCGGGCGACTGGCATTCGACACAGAAAGGAAGACTGTATTGAAATCTTTCATCCGGGCGTTTGATGATCAAACGAGACGAGTGTCTCATCACTGGGGAAAGACGCTGCCTGGCCGATGTTTATTTTTCAAAACCATCATGAGACAAGCAGAATCCAAAGAATATTCTTAAATCCTAAACCATCTACTCGGCATGCATACAAATTTACGCAGAATGGAGTTACGGGATTTCTCCGGTTGAATTTCTTGATAAATGTCAAACCGACACGTTTGCCGGTTGTTGATTGACGAATTGTCTCCGAAAGATTCCCTGTTTTCTTTGAAATACCCAACTTTCAAAACCAATTACACAAAATGGTAAATGATTTGTCACATTGGCAAACAAAAAGACCCCGAGAAACTCCCGAGGCCCATTGAATTTGTAAAGGTTTAGTTTTTGATCTCGATCACGCCGCTGGAGACGGAACCCGAGATCGTACTTGGGGCGCCATTGTTGATCTTCAGCGAGCCGGAAGAAGAACTTTCGCCTACCGTTACTCTGCCGCTTCCCGCTTCAAAATCGTAATTGAAGGCATTTAGATCCGAAAAGGTCCTTATGGAAATCCTTCCGGAAGAGCTGGTCAATCGGGTTTTTGGAGTCAAACCGATACCTGTGCCGGAAACATTCCCAGAACTCACCTTCATGTTTTCCATTTCGGAGATATTGGCAACTTCGACATTTCCAGAGCTCATTTGCACATTAAGTTTCCCGGTTAGATCCTTTACACTGACATGTCCGCTGGACGCTTCGATTGCCAGATCGCCCTCCATCTGACCAATTTCGATCTTTCCAGATGAAGCGTCTGCATCGACATTTCCGACCAGACCATAGCCCTCAATCGATCCGGAACCCACTTGGAGAAGGATAGAAGGCGCTTTTACTTGAATCACCTCTATTGAACCCGATCCTGAGCGGATATGGAGATGGGGATATTCTATACCGGACACTACAGTCCTCCCCGAGCCAGACTCGACGTTCAACTCCAATTCCTTTGGTCCTACCAAATTGACTACGGCGCGATGGTTGCCTACATTCAAGCCGTTTTTGTCCAATTCAATTACCAGCGTATTTCCCTCTTGCTCGTATTCAATCCTAAAATTCCCAGGACGACTAGACTCCAGCCGGCCATCCAGCGTGACGGTAGACTGACCAGCAATCCCCTGATAATTCACCTCCATAAATTCGGACTCGATGTCAATTCGCTCGATCCCAACAAATTCCTCGTCTATAAGCTGGACCACTTCAAGATCCCCTTCGCAGGAAGAGAATGCAATTAACGCACCTAGCAAGAGACCCGCACTTTTTGTCTTGTAACTCATGTTGCTAACTTTCATAGTTGGTTTATTTTAGATAGTTTTTGATTTTTCCTTTGCCCTGGAGGTACCCGCACGGATTTACGGCAATGTCAGTAGTCCTCTGACTATCGAGCCGCCACTGACCAGCTGACCGAAGCATTTTCCCCCAGGATATTTTCTCATCATCAGGTGTGTGGCTCCGCGCATTTCCCCTATTTTTAGCTAAGACAATTGATTCGCCACTTACCCCTATCCATCCCAAAAAAAAATGATAGCCACTACTCCGCCCCCCCCCTACTATGCGGTGATCTTCTCCAACGTCCGAACTGATATCGATGAAGGCT
This sequence comes from uncultured Limnohabitans sp., assembly GCA_964613865.1. Classification (GTDB taxonomy): domain Bacteria; phylum Bacteroidota; class Bacteroidia; order Cytophagales; family Cyclobacteriaceae; genus Algoriphagus. Next base: position 47,693 of record CAZTJM010000005.1, read on the forward strand.
ATGCCGAAATGGCTGATCAGATGGTTAGCCTCGCCGAGCAGCAGCCAGGCTATTTAGGCCACGAAAGTGTAAGAGATGGACTGGGAATAACCATTTCCTACTGGGAAAGCACAGAAGCGATCAGAGAATGGAAAGCAAATACAGACCATCTGCTAGCGCAAAAATTTGGTCGTGAAAAATGGTACTCAGCCTACAAGACCCGCATTGCGCTGGTTGAACGCGACTATGGATTCGAGCGCTGATTTCTCAGGCTGAAAAAAGCGGGAACCGCAAGTGGCACTATTAATCTTTGCGACGATAATGAAGCTGAACCAGCCCGGTATCGAAAGTCTTTGCGCCTAAAAGTTCAAGCTGCTGCTCGTGCCTGCCATCTTTAAAAAGCCTAGTGCCCTCACCCAGCAAAATCGGGACGATAGAGACCACCAATTCATCTATCAGATCATGTTGCAATAGCGTGTCAATCAGCTGAGCACCTCCGTCACAGTAGATGTTTTTTCCTTCGCCAGCCTTCAGCTGCCCCACAAGCTCTACCACATCGCCTGAATAAAAGGTCGTCCTTCCGCTGCCCGGCCGCTCGGATTGGGTGATCACATAGACATCCCTTTCTCCATTGTCGTAGTGGGAAGCGCCAACCTCACGGAGCACCCAGTCGTAGGTCTTTCTGCCCAGGATAATCGTGTCTATCGTCTCCGTAAACTCCGCGTAGCCGTAGTCCTCCCCCTCTTTCTCCACCAGTTTCAAAAAATCCAAGTTGTCATTCGGCTTGGCAATGTATCCGTCCAAGCTGGCAGCAATATAAATACTCAGTTTTCGCATAGTCGATTTTTATTCTATTCCGTACCGCAGGCCAGTTGGGCTGAGGCTAACCTTTTCTGAATTCGGCTACCAGAGCTTTTACCCTGTCCCTGATATCCATGCTGGCGATATCCAAATTTTCGGAGGTAGCCTTGAGAAAATCCTGCACGGCCCCGCTGTGATCGGTGGACTTTCCCTCTGCGAGGGTAACGTAGCGCATGGTAGACCAGAGGACCGTCTTCAGCTGGGTTTTGGAGTCGTCAGTCATATAGTACTCGACGACGATCGTGTTGTGATTATACCAAAGAATCCGGCTCATGATCCGCACCCACTCCCCAACCATGGCGGGTTTTACATAGCTGATGTTGTGGTTATACACCACCCAGGCCGCTTTGTAGGTTTTGATCAGATCGATGATTTCCAAGCCATAGAGTTTGGGAACCTGATCTTCCCTCGCGTTGAAGAAGTAGTCAAAATACTTCGCATTGTTCAGGTGCCGCAGGGGATCGCAATCCTGGAAGCGGATGACTACCCTGCTCTCAGTCTCGGTTGGATAGTGGATGTCGGGATTGTACTGGAACATAGCTTAAAGGTCTTGACTGCTGATCACGTGGATACCTTGTGCTTTCATTTCATCGATTGCCTTTGCACCATCGGTAGGATGCAAATTCACTGCTCGCGTCGCATCACTGATCAGAAAGGTCTCAAAGCCCAGCTCTTTGGCATCTTGCGCCGTAAATTTAACGCAATAATCCAGGGCTAGCCCGCATACAAATACACGCTTTGCGTCAATAGATGTCAGAAATTCTCCCAATCCCGTATCGCCTTTTCGCGCATTGTCGAAAAATCCAGAATAAGAATCCACATCGGGATTCATACCCTTTTGGAAGACAGCCGTCCATCTATCCCGAGCCAAGTCCGCATGAAAGTCTCCGCCAAACGTTCCCTGCACGCAGTGAACTGGCCAGAGTATCTGTGTCAAACCTGCCAGTTCAATGAACTCACCGGGATTTTTCCCAGCATGATTTGCCGCAAAACTCCCGTGAGATGCCGGATGGAAATCCTGCGTTGCGACCACCAGACCGAATTTCCCTTGCAGCTTGTTGATCACGGGAATGATTTGGTCTCCCTCGGCTACGGCCAAGGCTCCACCCGGTAGAAAGTCGTTTTGCACATCCACGATCAGGAGCGCGTCGTTTTTGTCAATCTTCACCATTGTCAAATTTCTTTGCTTTCAAAACCAACTCCATCCTCAAATGGTGCAGGTTTTCCTCCAAGCCAACCGGGTACAGGTGTGGGTTGACCAAGCGCATGTGTGTCTTATCCAGAGAATCGAGCTGAGTGGCTGCGCGCGCTCGAATTTCGGCCAGGGCAGGCAGCTTGTAGACCGTTTTGCCTTTTTTGAAAATTGGCTTTAGGAGGATTTCCTCTTGGTAGAATGCCGGCATCAGCCGCTTGCGCCTGGTCGCATCCACTGGGTCGATGATCACCACACCTTTTGGGCTGATCTCTTGATCCTCGAGATAGATCATGTCAGCCACCGCCTTCCCTTTACTATAATATCTCTTGGTGTTATGAAATCCCGGCACGTTGATTTTCAGCGACTGCTGGGACACTTTTACCTTTGGCTCCCAATGCCCGTCCGCATTTTTGATGGCCGAGAGCTTGTACACGGCCCCAAGCGCCGGTTGGTCATAGGCGGTAACAAGCTTGGTGCCGACACCCCATACGTTGATGGCTGCGTCCTGGGACTTGAGAGAAGCGATGATATGCTCGTCCAAGTCGTTGGAGGCCACGATTTTCGCGTTTGGAAAGCCTGCCTCGTCCAGCATCTGCCGAGCTTTGGTGCTGAAGTAGGCCAGGTCGCCCGAGTCTATTCGGATGCCCACCATTTCCTTGCCCTTGCTCCGCAAAATCTCGCCAACCCTGATCGCATTCCTTACTCCGTTGAGGGTGTCGTAAGTATCCACCAAAAACACGCACTGATCCGGGAAAGCATCGGCATAGGCCTCGAAGGCTTCCATTTCGGTCTCAAATGACATGATCCAGCTGTGGGCATGGGTGCCAGCTACGGGAATCCCGAAGAGTTTACCGGCCATCACATTCGAAGTAGAGGTACAGCCACCAATGTAAGCGGCCCGACTCGCAGCCAATGCACCGTCGATCCCTTGCGCCCTGCGTAATCCAAACTCCAAGACCGGTTCGCCCTGCGCCGCGAAGTTTATTCGAGCGGCTTTGGTTGCAATCAGTGTCTGGAAGTTGATGATATTCAGCAAAGGCGTTTCCAGCAGCTGGCACTGGATCAGCGTGCCCCTGACGCGCACCATGGGCGAGTTGGGAAAAACCACTGTCCCCTCTTCGACCGCATCAATGTCACAGGTAAACTGGAGAGCTTGGAGATACTCCAAAAACGCCGCCTCGAATACGGGACTTCCGTCCTTATCCTTCATTACTTCCAAATACTCCAGGTCAGCTTTCTCAAACTTGAAATTGTTGCAAAAATCAACCACGTAGTCCAAGCCAGCTGCCAGCGTAAAGCCTCCTTGAAAAGGATGTTTTCTAAAAAACAAATTAAAAACAGCCTCTTGCTCGCCCTTCCCCGACTTCCAATAAGCATAGGCCATCGTGAGTTGATAAAAGTCGGTCAGCAAAACGAGGTTGCTTTGGTAGAGATCCTTGGTGATTTTCATGAAAAGGGAGCAAATGGTAGGTTAAAGTTAATGGCCATGAAGCGCAAAAGGAAGGAGACTAAGCCAAATTCGGGTGAAGACGTGAGGTTTAAGAACTTATTTTGGTCACTCCTGTGAAAAGTCGATTCTTCGCTTTACCCCAACTGAAATGGAACGACATGCCTGTCGAAGTGTCGTTTCTACGATTTCATCCTGAGATTCAGCAAGATCCCCACCAGCACCAAGGCCATCCCCAAATAGGATGCAATCGGAAATGTCTCCCCAAAAAGGAAGAAACCAAAGATAAGGGCATAGAGCACACCCATATAACTTAGGCTGGAGACACGGGCGAGGTTGCCGGTCTGGTAGGCCACGGTCATGAAATACTGCGCGCTTTGTGTACAGAAGCCAATCCAAAGTAGCATCACCCAATCCCATCCCACCGGGGTCACCCAGTCAAAAAACATGATGATGGAAGCGATGGGTAGCGTGACAAGCGGAAAATAGAACACGATCACCAAGGGGTGTTCGGAAGTCTTCAGCTTTCGGATCATATTGTAAGCTACGCCAGCGGCGAGACCGGAGGTGATCCCCATCACCGCACTGAGCGGATCTACCCGTGGATCGACGCCTTGGATGATCAAAACGCCAGCAAAGGCCATGGCAAAGTATAGAAACTGGATAGGGCGGACTTTTTCCCTGATGATAAAAACCCCCAGGATCGTGGTGAAAATCGGTGACAAATACTGCATGGTCACCGCACTGGCCAAAGGAATTCGCTGTAAAGTATAAAAGAACAGGATCAGACTGATCGAGCCTACTATGCCCCTTATCACCAGACTCCCCTTGTGGTTGCCGAAGGGAGAAATACCTTTCCGGCCAAGCACAATGAACGTGAAGACCAAACTGAAAACCGAGCGAAACCATACGATTTCAATCGCGGGAATGTGTGGGATGAACTTAACGGACACATTCATCATCGCAAAAAAAATCCCCGCCAAAAGCATGGATTGGACGCTGCTGATCTTCAAGTCGAACGAAGGGTTAGTGGTGGTATACCTCTGCAAAGTAAATCAGCGAAGGATTAGTTCGGGCTATCAAAATTTCATTTTGCCGAAACTTTCTTCGCTGCAGTTGCTTTATAGAAACCTATGGCATTAAAAATCGGCACCAAAGCACCTGACATCAGACTTTTGTCCACTTCAGACAAAGTCTTCCACCTCAAGGATTTCCTTGGCAAACCTCTGATCCTTTTCTTTTATCCGAAAGATTTCACCAAAGGCTGCACCGCGGAAGCCTGTGAGTTTCGGGATCAGTTCAGCGAATTCCGGGACATGGAAGTACCGGTGTTTGGAGTCAGCAGAGACGATATTCCCACTCACGAAAAATTCAAAAAAGCTTACAAGCTCCCCTTTGAGCTACTTTCTGACCCGGACGGGAAAGTCTGCAAATCTTATGATGCACTCTTACCTGTCTTGAAAATCCCCAAACGCGTCACTTATTTGTTGGACGCAGAGCACAGGATTGCCGGTATCTTCGAAGGACTCTTTGAAAACAAAGAACACGTCAGCGCCATGATTGCCCAATTAGACAAATCCTAATTGGCGACGATCAATCCATCCTGCATCACCACCTGACGGTCTGCCATTCCGGCGAGTTCCTCATTATGGGTGACGATCACAAAGGCCTGCCTGAGCTCATCCCGAAGCCTAAAAAAGAGTTCGTGGAGGCTTCTCGCGTTGGCCGTGTCAAGATTGCCACTCGGCTCGTCGGCGAAGACCACAGCCGGGTTATTGATCAGCGCCCGGGCAACCGCTACGCGCTGCTGTTCACCTCCGGAGAGTGTAGAGGGCTTATGATCCAGACGATGGCTTATGCCAAGGATTTCAGCGAGCTCACCCGATTTTTTTTGGAGTTCCGCGGGAGTAAGGCCTTTGATATAACCTGGGATTTGGATGTTTTCCTGAGCGGTAAACTCCGGCAGCAAATTGTGGAACTGAAAAATAAATCCAATTTGCTGGTTTCTGAAATCGGCCAGCCGGTCCCCTTTTAGCTTCAGCAGATCCTTGTCCTGCATCCGCAGCTCGCCCCTTTCAGGCTGGTCGAGGGTTCCGAGTATATGCAGCAAAGTACTCTTTCCTGCTCCAGAGGAACCTACAATGGAAACAATTTCCGACTCCGAAATTTCAAGATCAACACCCTTCAAAACATGAAGGCTTCCATAGGATTTGTGAATCCCTTTGGCTATCAGCATAGTAGATTTTTTTGAGTTTTTAAAAGTAAAACAAATCCCTCAAATACAGGAATTAAAGCGTTTTCTTAAATAAAAATGGAAAAAAGCGGTTTGATTTATCGCCATCATCGCCTTATCTTCGGGCAAAAATTTCCAGAGAATGAAATCAAGCATGGCGTAAAAAGCCAAGAAACTGGAGCAGTAACCAGTCATGCGAGATTCCATGTGGCCTTTGAAAAAAAACACAATCACATGAATATTCACGAATATCAGGCAAAAGAAGTATTGAAGGGCTACGGAGTAAGGATTCAGGAAGGCATTGTAGCAGATTCTCCTGAGGCCGCACACGAGGCTGCAGTGAAGCTAAACGCTCAAACCGGTACTTCCTGGTATGTGATCAAGGCTCAAATCCACGCAGGTGGACGCGGAAAAGGAGAAGTAAAAGAAACCGGCTCTAGAGGCGTGGTACTGGCTAAAAAATTGGAAGATGTCAAGGAAAAAGCCAATGCAATACTTGGCGGAACCTTGGTGACTATTCAAACAGGCGCTGAAGGCAAAAAAGTGAACAAGGTGCTGATTGCAGAGGATGTCTATTATCCTGGAGCATCAGAACCAAAAGAATATTACATGTCCATCCTCTTGGATCGAGCTACCGGATCCAACGTGATCATGGCCTCTACCGAAGGCGGGATGGATATCGAAGAAGTAGCTGAAAAGCATCCTGAAAAAATCATCAAAGAATGGATAGATCCTAAAGTGGGTCTTCAGGGATTCCAGGCAAGAAAAGTTGCTTTCAAATTGGGCCTTTCCGGAAACGCATTTAAGGAAATGGTGAAGTTCATCACCGCGCTTTACAATGCCTATGTTGGAACAGACTCTTCGCAGTTTGAGATCAATCCGGTACTGAAGACATCCGACGACAAGATACTTGCCGTGGATGCCAAAGTGAACGTGGACGACAACGCACTTTACCGTCAGCCAAAACTTGCCGAATTGAGAGACCTAGCCGAAGAAGATCCTTTGGAAGTAGAAGCAGGCAAATCCGGACTGAACTACGTGAAACTCGACGGTAACGTCGGTTGCATGGTGAACGGCGCGGGTCTTGCGATGGCTACCATGGATATGATCAAACTTTCTGGCGGTGAGCCCGCAAACTTCCTTGACGTAGGAGGAGGAGCAAATGCCACTACCGTAGAGGCTGGTTTCCGAATCATCCTTCAGGATCCAAACGTAAAAGCAATATTGATCAACGTCTTCGGCGGTATCGTGAGATGCGACAGAATTGCTAATGGAGTTGTTGAAGCTTACAAATCAATTGGTGATATTCGCGTCCCAATCATCGTGAGGCTTCAGGGCACCAATGCAGAAGAAGGCGCCAAAATCATCGATGAGTCAGGATTGAAGGTTTCTTCGGCGATTACACTGAAAGAAGCAGCAGAGAAAGTTCAAGCTGTACTCGAAGCAAAATAAATAAAGTACGCACTCGTAGTTCAACTGGATAGAATATCGGATTTCGGCTCCGAGGGTTGAGGGTTCGAATCCTTCCGAGTGTACTAAAAGCCCCAGGGAAAGACTTGGGGCTTTGTTGGTTAGTCGATTGAATTGCCAAGTTTTCTTGGAAAAAGGAAGAAACCCCAATGAAACAAATAGCTGGCTTTCAGTTATTTAAAATCTGAAATACTTGCTAACCAACCTAATACACACATAACCTGTAAAGAAGTTCTTTACAGGTTTTTTTCGTCTAATCGCTAATATTTTCACAATTGCCTGTAATTCCAGTGAGTCATTCGTGTAGTCCTCGATTTTGAAAAAAAAACACTGAAATCTTTATACTGAATTGACTTTCAACATGATTACCCCACTAACACACCAGGGGTAAAAAAGCACCCTGTAGCAAAACCGGTCCTCTATTCTTTGGATATACCGAATCTCCCTCCCCTACCCATTCTGCATTCGCAACTGGGACGGTGACATTCCAAATTGCTTTTTGAAAGCATGGGAAAAGTGGGACAAATTTTCGAAGCCTGTCTCCAGGTAAACATCAACAGGCTTCCTATCCGTCTTCAGGAGCTGGTCTCGTGCCAGTTCAAGCCTCTTTTGTGTAAGCCAGCGTTGGGGGCTGGTTTGGTAGATTTTTTGAAAATCCCGCTTGAAAGTGGTCAAACTTCGACCGGTAAGGAAACCGAATCTTTCCAAGGGCATGTTGAACATGAAGTTCCTTTCCATAAAAGCCTCAAGATCTATCTTGTATGGGTCCGAAAAATTTCCAAGAACTTGATCAATTCCTGCATCGGTATTTCGGAGGATGGTAATTGCTTCTTTGATTTTGAGTGCGGCGACCTCACTTGGGATCTTTTCCTTCAGTTCGAAGTAAGGAACCAGCGACGCCAAACAACCGTCCAACAAGGGATGTCTGTCAAAGGCATAGACTCCAAGTTTGCCTTTGTCTGTCGTCTTCAAGCCGCTGATGCCATAAATTTCGCGAAGGACTTCCAGACTGAGGTGCATCGCGACAGCCTGGTGCGGCTGGCCTCCGCTGGGGTAATTGATAATCGTTGCTAGCTGGTTTCTTGGGATCAAAAACGTACTCCCCGAGCCAAACCTCAAAGATCTTTCTGCCTCAAGGATTTTGGTTTCTCCTGAAATCAGCCATACCAGCAAGTGCTCATCAAATGCGGCTTCTGTCCTGAACAACCTACCGGTATAGCTGGATAGTTTTATTTTTGGATGAATATATTCTACCTCGTATTCACTTTCCTGGGCCATGAGCTCAATTTACATCAAAATCAAACCCCAACAGCTCTTCGCTGAGCTCCCATAGTTTTAGGGAATTGCCGCTATCCAGCGAATAGGTTTTGACCCCTCCTATCATCGCCAAGTCGGCGCTCAGGTCTGCGACGTCGGTATTTTCGCAATACACTCCACCGATTTGCTCCAGCATGGGACTGACAGCACACCAGACCGTAGTAGAGGCGCCCTGAGGCAGCGTTTTTAAGGAAGCTGCGACTTCGGGCAAGATATTGCCTTCGGCGTCACAGTATCCCAACTTTTGAAACAGATCCAAGGGCGCTTCCCGGGACAAGTCCGTACCACCTACTGATCCAGGGCATAGTGAATAGCTTCGAACTCCATGTGATTTGGCCCGATAATCGAATTCTACCGAAAAGAGGTTAACCGCGGTTTTGGACTGCCCGTACCCAAGCAAGGTTTCATAGGATCGCGTGTTGAAATTTGGGTCTTCAAAGTCAAAATCGGAAAACTGATGTCCACCTGAGGATACATTGACTACCCTAGCCCTCTTTGCTTTTTTGAGTGCAGGCCAAAGCTTTGCCGTCAGATGAAACATCCCCAGATAGTTGGTGGCCAGCTGGGATTCATACCCGCGCGCGTCCCTGCGGAGGGGTACCCACATGATGCCCGCATTGTTGACCAGTAGATGCAAGGCGCTTCCAGAGATGACAAATGATTCCGCAAACGCATCAATTGATTCGGGAGACATTATGTCCAACGCGTGTATCTCCACACGATCCAGGTCTTTTAGATTGGCGCGGGCCTTTTCCACGTTTCTTGCCGGAACGATCACTTTTGCCCCTGCTCCTGCTAAAGCCCTCACCGTCTCCAGCCCTATGCCCGAATTACCACCCGTGACGATGGCCACCTTTCCTTTAAGGTCTATTCCCCTGATCACCTCAGCGGCAGTTGACATCGCGCCAAACCCAGAACCCAGTGATCGCTGAAGCGCTCCATTGTAATTTGTCTGTTCCATTTTTTTCATTGGTTTATGGAACAAAATTAGGCCACCAGGATTCGACGGACTTTGTTCAAAAGTCCGAATTTACTTTGTTCAGAAGGCCAATCCAGCAAGAAAACCGCGTCAGCATTTTCCGACCAATAGTGTGATAGGCAAAAGATGGGCTTTTTGCACGAAAAAAAATCTGAACGGGATTTCTAAAAAAAAAGCCGATCGGAGACCGACCGGCTTTTCCCTTGGTACCATATGAGGTGTTTTTGAAAAGGCTATCTGGCTGGAAAAATGATTGTCAAAGCCGTTTCCATGGTCTATCGATATACCGCTTAATAACCCGGATTTTGTACCAAAAATCCCGGCAGATTGGAAGCCCCATCAATAGCCCGCTGCGGGATGGGGAACAATCTCTTGTTCACGTCGCGATCCGTCTTCTCCGTCCAGGTATCTTCATATTTCCCAAATCGGATTTGATAGGTTCTTCGCAATCCTTCCCAATACAGTTCAAACCCGGACTCTCTGAAGAGGATATCCAGATCCAGGGTATTCAAAGGTGCTGGAGTCTGGGCAGGACGCGCTGTACGGGAAGTTCTCAAGGCATTGACATCCGCCAAAGCACCTGCTGCATCCCCTTTTCGCAGTTTGGCTTCAGCCCGCATGAGGTAAACCTCTCCCAAACGGATCAAAACGATATCCACGCTACTCCTGGAGCAGCAATCCGTCGCTGTTCGGCTAAACTGATATTTTGAAAACCGGTGTCCGGTATTGTGGAGACTGCCTTCATTGGTAAAATCCACCTGGAAGGTATGGTCTACATAGCGGATGTTTGCCCCGCTGCTTCTGCGGTTGATCACCGGATACACCCTGACTTTGCCGTCTTCGCATCGAATGATGTTCCCACTGCCATCTTTTCGAGGTCCCCAGATTACGCCCCGAAGGATTCCGCGGTCCATTTCAAATTCCTCCGCCTCAACGCAGTAATAATGATCCTCATCATTGGTGGGGTCTATTCCCGCCAAATTCCTAAGTTCCTGTGGGATAATCGTGTTTTCCTGAAAAAACCGGGCGTCTGCGTCTGCAGGGTCCACATTTCCATAGGCATCATACCAGGTCTGGACAAAATCTGGAGTTGCTGCGACTGCATCGGTCCCCCTAGTACTGGGGAATTCAGGTCTTGGCACCTGATCCCCGGAGATAGACCAATACTGCCATCTGCTATGCTCCGTCTGCAGAACACCTCGCTGATCCAAGGAGAAGATAATCTCGGGATTGGTGTTGTTGTTGTCGTTGAACAGCTCGAAGTATTCAGGTGACAGGGAATACGGACCATCGATGATGCTGTTGGTGTACTGGATCACTTTATCCATATCCTCGGGTCTGAATTCTGGGGTACCATAAGGGTCCCGATAAACCGCCGCATTGAGATAGAGCCTTGCCAGCAGAGCTTCGACTGCATGTTTGTTCATTCTTCCCGGCCCATTGCTATCGCTGATCACGGTGACTACCGAAAGGAACTCTGATTCCAAATACTCCACCGCATCCTGTCCTCTGAGAATCTCTGATTGTTCGTCAGAGCGGTCCTTTCTGAAGACCAATCCCCAATTGTCCAAGGCCAGAAGGTTGAGATACGCTTTGATGGCCACCATTTCATAAAGTGGGTTTTGCGCGGCTGCATTCCCGTTTTCCACTTCAAGAAGTAACTGTTCTTCGGCAGCCACCGCTCTTGACAAGGCCAGGGTAATATTAGTCCACGTGTCTCCTACCAGGCTATTTCCGGGAGTTACGAGGTGTTGGTGTACTGCGATGAATTTCCCTCCGTCAAACCAGTCGGTCCCTCCTCTATATGGCAAAATACCCTCGTCGGAGGCAACTTCTTGAAGGCCAAAATTGGCCGTATGCAGCCAAACCTGTCTCAGCATGCCATAGACCGGAGCGATCGATCCGCTCACAATTTCGGCTTGCCCCGTTCCGGTAAGGGATTCGTCCAGGATCTCTTCATTGAGGTCGGTACAACTCAGGAATCCGAGTAAAAAGACCGCAATTGGAGCGAGTTTTATATAGTTACGAATTTTCATTTGCTTGAATAGTTTAAAGATTTTTGTCCTTTGGGTAATTGGGAAATTAGAAGGTGACATTCAGACTGACCATAAAAGTCCTTGCCCTCGGGTAGGTAAATCGGTCGATGCCAAAAGTCTGGATTCCTCCGGATGTGGAGCCCGTATTCATTTCCGGATCAAAGCCCGTGTAGTCCGTGATGACGAACAAATTTTGTCCGACCAGGGCAAGACGAATGTTTTGAAAAGAAGAACCCAAGCCAACTTTTTCAGGATTTAGGCTATAGCCCAATGTCGCATTGTTCAGTCTGAAGAAGGAACCGTTTTCCAGGTAGCGGGTAGATACCGTATTGGAGTTGTTGAAAGATTCCTCCGGATACTGCACTGCAAAATCCGTGGTATTGTTGGATCGGGAGAGCTGTCCTTTGGTGAAAAGTGACATCGCTGTATGATTGAAGATTTTGTTTCCGGAGATGCCGTTGAAATTTAAACCGAGGTCCAACCCTTTGTATCGGAAGTTGGAAGTTATCCCATAAATCAGTTTCGGAATGGCACTTCCGACCACGCTACGATCATTGTCGAGGATCTGACCATCCCCATTGACGTCCACGAATTGATTGAGTCCGTCCTCTCCTATTCCGTCGAACTGAAGCATATAGAATGCACCGATTGGCTGATTGTTGATATATCCGTTGATGGTAGCGCCTGTCTGCCCTGCGCCTTGGGCCGCCCCCGTGGTCAACACGGAATAAGGAGAATCCCTTACCTCGTTTTGGATAAAGGTGATATTGCCCCCTACTTCATAAGAAAATGCTCGCTGGGTTTTGGAACTGTAATTCAATGCCAACTCGACACCACTGTTGTAGATCTTCATATCCTCAATATTGTCCCAATAGGTAGAGGTGGGTTGTACAGGGTCTGGGGGCACTACCTCCAAAAGGATGTTTGAGGACACCTTGTGGAAATAATCCAAGGTACCCGTCAACTGAAAATCAAAAAACGCAAAGTCAATCCCGGCGTCAAACTGGGTAGAGACCTCCCATTGCAAATCCGGATTGGCCAATCTGGTAAATACAATCCCATAGGGATAGCTATCGAGGGTGTTCCCATCCGTGTCAATTGGATAAGTGTTCAAACTTCCCGAACCGTTGGCCAAGCGATCTTCTGAATAGCTCGCTTTGGTGATTTTGGAGGGTATTTCCTGGTTTCCGGTTTGACCCCAGCTGGATCTAAGTTTCAGGTTGTTGAATGGAGAATTCGCCATGAATGGCTCCTTGCTTATATTCCAGCCCAGAGCAAAGGATGGGAAATAACCGTATTTGTTGTTGTCCCCGAACTTGGAAGAACCATCCGCTCTGAAAGTTGCCGTAAACAGGTATTTCTCGTCATAGACATAGTTTACCCGGCCAAAGAAAGACTGAAGTTCATTTTTGACGGCAGATGAATTGACGATCGTTGGGAATTCACTGGTGCTGTTGTGGTCTTGGTACCTCGGCTCAATATTGTTTGCGGCAAAACCCCTGGATGAGGTTCCTCTGAACTCATCCAAAAATGTCTGGTAGGAATGGCCTGCCAATACGGTGAGGTTATTCTTGTACTTGATCCAGTTGTAGGTGAGGGTATTTTCAACCAAGCTATTGGTATTGGCAGAGATCAACTCATCCAAAGTGCCGTCGGAGACATTGGATTCATTGACCACCTCGGTGTAGGGGCGATATTGGACATATCTGCTTGTATTGGAGTAATCCACCCCGAGATTCAGTTTGTAGGTAAGTCCATCGAAAAGCTCAAAAGAAGGCGATATCGTCCCTAGTATCCGGTTGTTGGCAGCGTCATCGCTGTACAGTTCATTCCTTTTGATGGGATTGAGCGCATTCGTATTCAACAAAGTCGGTTGGCCATTTGTGTAGGCGGGTATCGTCGGGTTGAGATAGAGCATGTCGCTGATGATGGACCCCATGGCGGGACGAATATTTTCCGTATATGACGCTGTCAGATTATAATCCACCAATAGCCTACCCGAGAATGCTTTTTGGGTCATATTGAGTTTTCCCGAGTAGCGTGTCAACTCTGAGTTTTTCAGAATACCTTCCTGACTTTGGTAGCCAAGGGAGGCGAAATAAGAAAATCTCTCAGGATTGGCTCCGCTCATGGACAAATTGTAGTCTTGGGAAAAGCCAACCTGGGTCAATTCGTCCTGCCATCTGGTATCGCCTTCAAAATCTTCCAAGTTGCCGCCTACGGCCACTACCTGTCTTCGAAATTCATCTGCATCAAATACGTCGATCTGCTTGGACATGGAAGACCAAGCAGTCGATGCGGAGAGGCTTACCTGTGATGATCCTGCCTTTCCTTTTTTGGTGGTGATCACGATGACCCCATTGGAGGCTCTGGATCCATACAGCGCAGTGGCGCTGGCATCTTTCAATACATCGATGCTTTCGATGTCGTTTGGATTCAAAAAATTGAGTGGATTCGAAGCTATCCCCGTATCTGAATTGTCCAATAAAAACCCATCCAAGACATAAAGTGGTTGGGTACCGGATCTCAAGCTACCGATCCCACGAATGATCACATTTTGATTCGCTCCCGGTTCTCCACTTGTGGAAGTGATATTCACCCCGGACACCTTGCCTTGAATCAGGTCCACCGGATTGGTAATTACGCCCTTGTTGAAGCTTTCCTGTTTTACCGAGCCTATCGCGCCGGTGACATCCGAACGTTTTTGCGTTCCATAGCCCACCACCACGACTTCGTTGAGCTGGGAGCTTTCCGGCTCAAGTTGGATAGTTAGGGTGTTTTTTCCCGCAACAGGGATTTCCTGTGGTGTGTATCCCAGGTATGAAATTACCAACACCGCTTCCGAATCTACCTCAATGGAAAAATTTCCATCCAGATCCGTGATCGTACCAGTAGTGGTGCCTTTTACCAGAATCGCGGCACCAGGCAAGGGTGCGCCGGTTTCGTCCATCACGGAACCTTTTATGATTTCCCGGGGATTCTCCCGAAAATAAGATCCTGAAGGCTCGGCATGGAGTCCCGAAAGACCCGATAAGAAAAGGAATAATCCGCTCAAAATTTTCGTCAAAAGCGGATTGGACCTTTTTACAAGCGTAAAATTTCCCATAGTTAAAAGGTTTAAAATGAATAATAATGAGCAAAAGTAGAGTTGAAAAACCGTCTGGGGGGAACCCTATAATCATTAGATCATGAAGTTACTTAATCGATTTTTTTAAAGAATGAACCTAATATTTATCCTAAAATCACTTTTCTATTAGGAAATCATTAAGACCTGGGACTCCAGAGCGAAAGAAAAAAGGAGAGTAAAAACTTGTTAATCAACCATTAATACCCTTATTAATTTAGCGAATAATAGATTTTGACACAAATACCAAGAGAAAAATCGCTGGCGAATCTTATCCGCTGAAACGTTCAAACGATGATCCTCCTGCTTAAATCAATCTCAATGCGAAGCATTCAAAAATCCTCCATCTACGACCGCAACAATAAGCGATACCCAAATCCATTTTGTGATAAAATGGACGCTTGTAAAAGTGCTTCAAAGAATCATTTTCCAACGCCAACCTCAGTTTCAGACCAGTCAACAAATAAATATACCCTATCTTTGCCCCTCTTAAAACCAAGAAAAAATCCATGATCTCAGTAGATAATCTTTCCCCCGATTTTCCTGATCAAAAAACCCTTTAATTTCGCTTTAAAGACACTTTTCACCTTAACAACCTTTAGTTTAAGCTATACACTTTTGATTACACCACACTAAAATTACACTATTGATTACACCATTTTTCTTACTTTTACCATGTAATCAATGAGCCATGCAAACCATTTTCTTCCTTAAGACAGCCAAGGCTGAAGCGACAGCCAGCAACTCACTTGTCCTAAGATTTAAACTAGTCGAAACAGGAAAACCGAAGGTCAAAGGCTTAGGTATTAGCTGCCCCTCCAAAGACTGGAATCAAGACGATCAACAAGTAAGACGTTCCCATCCTCAGTTTAAAAAGCACAACGACCAACTGAAATTCATAGCTGATGAATTGACGGAGATCGAAAAAGTAAGGAATGTAACAGGTCACGACATCGACACCATTGTAGCAGCCTCCATCAAAGGCATCTCAGTAAAAGAGCTTGAACACGGGTCACAACTGCTTTCATCAATGATCATGGAGTTCAGGGAACACCAAACAGACAATCCCGCCTATTCTGAAAACTACAGAAGGCGAATGAAGTCAGTAAGCAATTTGCTTGCGAAGATTGAAAAGGCCATCGGCTATCAAATATCAGCCAATAACCTAAACAGCAAATCGAACGCAATTCAAAATGACATTGTGAAGTATTTCAGAAAGCTTGGCAAAAAGGACAGCACTGCAAAAGGCTTCATCACAAATGCAAACGCCTGTATTGGTCACTTCAACAAAGTGAGAAATCAATCAGTAAAGCATTTCACAAAGAAGGATACCAAGTGGGCTAAAAGCCAAAAGGACATTATCGCCTTAAACACAGACGAACTTAAATTACTGTACAACTTCGCTTACAATCGTAACCCAGAAAGCCCCAAACCCTTCATAGCCGAGCTTAGAAACATCAGGTACTTTCTTTTCCGGTGCTTTTGCGGAATGCGAATCGGAGATATGAATAAGTCAAACATCAATCCTGATCGACTCAAGAAAGATTCAAGTACCTTCAGCTACCTTCAGGACAAAGGCACCAAGAATGCCACCGTTTACTGTATTGGCACTTACCTGTATGACATTGCCGAATCATTGAACTGGGAGTTCCCGGACTTTGAGAGTGACACCGCCCTTTTCTCCTACTCTACCAACGAAACCCAAGCTGTAAGAAAGCACCTTACACACCTTCTGAAAGACAACATGAGAAAGATCCAGCACATCACCGACGCTGGACAGACTTTCACCAATCTCTCAGAAGAAGTCACCACCCACACAGCCAGAAAAACCTTCGCTCACCTACTCTACTCCCTCACCAAGGACATCATGCTTGTGAAAAATCAGCTTGGACACACCAAGATTGAAACCACCATGCGCTATCTTGACTTCAACATGGACGGAAATTCAGACATGCTGAAGAACGTCAACCTTGGATTCTAACTCCTTTTCCTTAACCGGACTAAAGTCAAACCTAAACGGATTGAGTGTATAGGCCCCTTAAATAGTCGGACGTGATTATTGGTTAAAACCTGTAAATT
>CAZTJM010000006.1:0-53526 GCA_964613865.1 uncultured Limnohabitans sp.
TACCTTTTTCACCTCATAGGCGTTCATCACCTGGATATTGGCAACCGCCTGCATCTGAAAAAGGAACTCGTTTCCAGCCCGTCTTGCCGGGTCTCCGGTACAAGTTTCCTCGGGGCCAAGCACGGCAAAACTTACTCCTACCTTATTCAGAATCTTCACGAAAGCCTGGGTGACGGCTTTGTACCGCTCGTCAAATGAGCCGGCACAGCCCACCCAAAAAAGGACTTCCGGGGTTTCACCGTTGGAGGCCATCTCGGCCATGGTCGGGACTTTATAGGTTGACATAGCTTTGAATTACGATTTTAGAATTAAAATTTACGAGGCCTTGATTGCTATTGAGGTCAATTCAATCAGCTTACCCAAGCCTTCTAAAACTACTTTTAACTTTTGCGTTGCAAAGTGCCATTGATTACTGAACACTAAAAGCTGCTCACTGAGACTGCTCACTCTCTTTCACCTTATCCGCCCAGTTGAAACGGTCAGAAGGGCTAAATTTCCAAGGAGAAAAACTGGTTTCCATGTTTTGGAACATCGCGTTCCATTGTGCTGGCGTGCCAGACTCCTCCATGGCTATGTAGCGCCTCATCTGCAAGATGATCGACAAGGGATCGATATTCACGGGACAAGCTTCCACGCAGGCATTGCAACTGGTACAGGCATTGAGCTCTTCTTTTGTGATGTAGTCGCCGAGCAGAGACTTTCCATCTTCGAGTCCCGGTCCTCCTGCATCGATGCTTTTGCCCACTTCCTCAGCCCGGTCACGCACATCCATCATGATCTTTCGTGGAGAAAGCTTTTTGCCCGTGATATTGGCGGGGCATTCGGCAGTACATCTACCACATTCTGTACAGGAGTAGGCATTCAATACGCTAATCCATGAGAGGTCGTTGATATCTTTCGCACCAAACCGGCCAATCTCAGCGGGAGGATCAGCCTGATTTTCCACCGGAATACCAAGCATCATATTGACTTCGTTGGTCACCTCAGGCATGTTTTTCATCTCGCCCTTCGGCTTCAGATTGGAGTACCAAGTGTTAGGGAAAGCCAGAAAGATGTGCAAATGCTTGGAATAAGTGACATAGATCGCAAAAGCCAATATGCCTATAATATGAAACCACCAAGCGGCACGCTCTACGAAAACCAACAAGCCGTCCGACAAACCTTCAAAAATCGGAAATAAGAATTGGCTAAAAAACAGCGGACCGACCACTATATAATGTCCCACGCCTCTTTCGGCCAAAATTTGATCAGTTGCGTTCATCGTCAAGATAGCGAGCATCAGCACGATTTCTATTACCAAGATCAGATTGGCATCGAGCGCAGGCCAACCTTTCAGTTCTGGTTTATTGAGACGTCCTACCTTCAACACATTTCTCCGAATCAGAAAGGCAAGACAGGAAATCAACACACCTACAGCCAAGAACTCAAAGAAATTCATCGCAACGGTATAGGCCCCGCCCAAGTAAGGAGCGAAAAGCCGGTGGCTGCCAAAGATTCCATCTAGGACAAATTCTAAAACCTCCAGGTTGATCACCAAAAAGCCAACGTAAATCAGAAGATGCAAAAGAGCTGGAATCACACGCTTAAACATCTTCTGCTGGCCAAAGGCTACCAAGGCCATTGTTTTCCAACGAAGCTCGGGCTGGTCGTTTCGGGTCTCAGGTTTTCCCAAGAGGATGTTTCTCCTCAGAAATTTGATCCGTTTACCCAAAATATAACCCGCCGCTCCCAAAATCAGCACAAACGTGAGTTGATATAAAATGCTCATAGTGATCAGATTAGCTTGTTTTTCGTTTTTTTAGCCTTATTTTTTCCGAAAAGGGTTTGTATCAAATACTCAAATTTCTACCTTTGCATCACTTTACGAGTCGGTGATATAGCTCAGTTGGTAGAGCATCGGACTGAAAATCCGTGAGTCGGTGGTTCGAGTCCACTTATCACCACCCTCCCGATCCACCCGGATCGGGATTTTTTTTGCCCTTTTTTCTGATTTATCAAGCTCAAAAGCAATTTTTCCATACCTGCAAAATAGAAAATAGTCTGCATGCATACTATTTATTGGTTCAAATTTAAATTGAATCCATGACAAAAATTCCCTTGAATTTTATTCTATCCCTTTCAGAATAAGGCCTTTTAGGCTTGGGAAAATATTTTCGCGATTTTTCGCATTGAAGTGTAACATTTCCGTCGCTTCTGCATCATCTACTTAAATGAATTCATTTTTCGAAACGCACATCTGGCCGATGCGGGGTAGACTCTATAGACTGGTCTACCTTTGGATCAAAGACCAATCCCTCGCGGAGGATGCGCTCCAGAATGTATTCGAAAAATCAGTGGAGCGTCAAAAGGAACTCCAAGCGCACCCCAACCTGATGGGGTGGATGGTAACAAGCCTGAAAAACGAGGTGTTGATGCACCACCGAAAGAACATCCGGCTGAAAGGGCTTGAAGAGCTGAACGAACCGGTGGCGACGCAGTCCGACGCACTGGAATCTGCCGAATCGCACAGGCTTATCTTCGATTTGGTGGACGGCCTACCGGAAAAGCAAAGAGAAATCTTCCACTTACGCGAAGTCGAGGAAATGAGCTACGACGAAATCGCCCAACAGATGGAAATCAGCCTTGACCAGGTAAAAGTAAATCTCCATCGCGCAAGAAAGACGCTTAGGGAAAAATTGATCAACCAAGGAATAACCAGATGAAACCACGGATAGAAGAACTATTGGATAAATACTGGGAGGGAGAGACTTCCCTGAACGAGGAAAGAGAACTTCGAAGTCTCATCACAAAAGCTGAGGGTTATGAAAAGGAAAAGGAGCTCTTTCAGGCACTTGGACAGTTTCGAGCCTTGGAGCCTTCGGGCTTGCGCATTCCAAAGAAAGGCAAGCAACGCTGGCTGCCGCTGGGATTGCGCTGGGCGGCCTCTATCACACTCTTGATCGGAGCGTATTGGGGATGGGCGACATACGAACAAAGGCAGGCCGAAGAAAGGGCTTACCAAGAGGTAATGGAAGCCTTAGCACTGATCCAAACCAACCTCTCGAAAGGACAAAGGCAGATGGATCACCTCAACGATCTCAAATACCTGAACACAACCAATCAGCTGTTTCAGCTGAATACAAGCAACTGAACTATGAAAAAGATCATACTACTCATCTTCTTCCTCACCTCCTTCTCCGCACTTTCATTCGGCCAGGACGACGCTATACAGAGGTTTTTCTCCAAATACATGGAGGACGATCGCTTTTCAAGGGTTTATATCTCCCCTAAGATGATGCAGATGGCCGGGGGCTTTCTGAAAAACAACGCAGGCGGAGATGCGGATGCGGAGGAGCTCGGGAAGCTGATATCCAAAATCAAAGGAATTCGAATTTTGTCCACAGAAGAGCTGGATGGACTCCCCCTCTACAAAGAGGCCATGACCACGCTAAACAAAAACCAGTATGAAGACCTGATGGATGTAAAGGACAAGGGCTCCAACCTGAAGTTCATGGTAAGGGAGGAAGGCGGACTGGTCAAAGAGCTCACCATGATTTCAGGCGATTCCAAATCCTTTACGCTTCTCTCCATGCTGGGAAGCTTTACCTACGAAGACCTCAATCTCTTGGCCGAAAAAACCGACCTCCCGGGCATGGACATGTATGGGAAGGGATCCAAAGGCTCCAAATAAACCCCAATAGTTTGACACACAATTTTGAAAACTAAACCTACAACCCATTCACACATGAAAAAGCTACTCCTATCTCTTGCCGTTTTCGCAGCAGCCCTAGCAGCCCATGCACAAAGCAACAGTGTCGCCGCACTCAAAGACAAGTACAAAACCGAGGAAGACTTCTTCCATCTGGAGCTTGGCGGAAACTTTATGAATTTTGCCGAAGGCTTCAAAGTAGACATCGACGAAGACGACATGGCCGCTGTCGCCAAATCAGTGGAAAAGCTGAACTTCTTCACTCTCCCAGATGGATCCAATTCCTTTGCCGAATTCAAAGCCTTACAAAAAGGTCTTGAAAAGGAAAGGTACGAGCTCTTGATGGAAGCATCAGAGGGAAAAGGTGGCGTGATGGTTTACTCTAAGGGAGCAAAAATCATCTCCGATTTGGTCATTTTGGTAGGGGACGAAAAAGAAGGAGACCTGATGGTCATAGAGCTGAAAGGAAAATTCACCCAAGAATCCCTGGACAAGGCTACTTCGCACTTGAATTAAGAGTTTCCAGACCCCCCATTTTTCAATTAAAACTGAAAAAGCCCAGATTTTGGGCTTTTTCTCGTTTGGGTAGAAAAAATTTATCTTCTTTCCTAAACCTCTACAATCGATTGCGAAATCGGAAAAACCAGCCTTAAAATATTTTTTAAATTTCGTATTCTAAAGATTAATCAAAATTATATTCCGTTTTTTGATTCTTATCCACACGAAAAAGCTTTCGCAATCGATAGCGAAGCTAGATTATTATATTTTCAATAATTCATTCATTTTATTAATGAATAATAAATTTTTGTAAAGTTTTTTTGAAACATTTGCAATTAAGGTTTCGTGTAGTAACTTTGTAATGTAATTCGAATTGCATCGATAACCCTGTAACCCAAAATGTCCCCCCCGATAGAATCAGTCTATCCTGAGGTTACACAAAAAATCTAGAAACCTATTTTAAACCAACTACTTAAAATGAAAAAATTACTCTCAATGCTTTTTGTTGCGGGGATCGCAACTGGAGCTTTTGCAAAAAATGACGAGAAAGCTGTAGAGATCAGACAAACTGAACCAGCTAAAGTTATGGTGGCCGTGCCTAATGCACCTGAAGGAACCTTGACTGTAAAGATCACTGACGCTGATGACCGCTTGGTACTGCGTGACAGAATCACCAAAACCGAAGCATTCGCTAAGCGCTATGATCTGAACGCACTTCCAGTAGGAAACTACTCTATCGAAGTATCTGACGCAAACGGAACTCTGAGAACTGCTACCTTCAGCACTGAGGCAGTAGTGAAGCCAGTGGTGTACACTCGAGTGACTGAGATGGGCAATGACCAATACAGACTCCTGGTTTCCAATCTGGAAGCTAAAGACGTGACCGTGCAAATCTTCGACGGAGACAAGCTGATCCACACTGAAGCTATCGACAATCCACAAGGCTTGCACAAAATCTACACGATCAACAAGCCAAACTTCCCGGATGCGATCAGCTTCAAAGTGACCACTGCTAGCGGTTTTGAAGCCTACGCTTCTTCCAAGTAATTAAACCAACTGTTTAGAAATACACCCCTGCTGAGGCGACTTGGCAGGGGTTTGTTTTTTTCTAGATCAACCCAAAATATAGTTTTATTATATTTTCCCCGTAAATTCAGAAAAAGCCACGCCCATGAAACTTACTTTTCTCCCTTTCACCAATTCAATTGGCCATACCTCAAAAACTGCCTTTGCGACAGTAGCAATCACCGCCCTCTTGTTTGCCGCATCGCATACAGACGCGACCGCCCAATCCTTTCCTCCTCCGAACGAACCGAAAGTTCGCGGACAGGTAGTCGATCAAAATGACAAACCTATCCCAGGCGTGGCGATTTTGGTAAAAAAAGAAACCACCGGAACAGCTTCGGATCTCAACGGCTTCTTTGAACTCAATCTGAAAAAGTTCGTCGGTGAAAACGTCACGCTTGTCTTTTCTTACATCGACATCCCCAGTAAAGAATTGGTGATAGATATGGAAAAACTTCCGAAGGACTACGGACAGATCAAGCTAGCCAAGGAATGAAAACCACCATCGCTCCAAAACTCCGGAGACTACAAACACCGCCAGATTCCAATCAGGCAAAAAAAATAAACCCTTAGGGATCACTCCCCAAGGGTTTCTGGTTTAGTACAGCCGAATGCTTAAATATCCGAAGTCTCTACGTTTTTGAAATACACCTGCTTGTCCGCATCCAGATCGACCAAGACGGCCGAGTCGTTTTTGATATATCCGGAAAGGATCTGCTTAGATAGCTCATTCAGGATCAGACGCTGCATGGTCCGCTTTAGCGGTCTCGCTCCAAACTGCGCATCAAAACCCACCTCTCCAAGGTAGTCCAGCACTTCCGTTGTGGCCTCAATCTCGATATTTGCCTCGGCAAGCCGCTTCTGGATCTCCTTCCACTGGATATCGACGATTCGACGCGTGATCTGCTTATTCAGCGGCTCAAACATGATCGTCTCATCAATTCGGTTGAGAAACTCCGGCCTCACGGATTTCTTCAAGAGATCAAACACTTCTGATTTTGTCTTTTCCAAAATCTCATCTTTGTTCCACTCTTCCATCTCAGCAAAGCGCTCCTGGATCAGGTGCGAGCCGATGTTGGTCGTCAGGATGATTATCGTATTCTTGAAGTTGGCGATTCGGCCTTTGTTGTCCGTCAGACGTCCGTCATCCAAAACCTGTAGCAGGATGTTGAAGACATCAGGATGGGCCTTTTCGATCTCATCCAGCAGCACGACTGAGTAGGGTTTTCTCCTCACTGCCTCAGTCAGCTGTCCGCCTTCGTCGTAGCCCACGTAGCCTGGAGGCGCTCCCACGAGTCGACTGACCGCATGTCGTTCCTGATACTCGGACATATCGATCCGCACCATGGCGTTTTCATCGTTGAAGAGGTATTCGGCAAGTGCTTTCGCCAATTCCGTCTTACCAACCCCAGTGGTACCCATGAAGATAAAGCTACCGATCGGACGCTTGGGATCCTGAAGGCCGGCGCGACTTCTGCGAACCGCATCGGACAGCGCTGCGATGGCTTCTTTCTGGCCGGCTACCCGCTTGCCCAGTTCCTCTTCCAAATGCAAGAGCTTTTCCCGCTCAGACTGGATCATCTTTGACAGGGGAATTCCAGTCCACTTGGAGACGACCGCCGCGATGTCCTCTTGGTCCACTTCTTCCTTCAGAAGAGGCGAACCAGCCTGCATCTCGTCCAATTGACTCTTGAAAGATTCGAGTTTTTTCTCGGCTTCGACGATTTTTCCATATCGGATTTCGGCGACTTTGCCAAAATCACCGGCCCGCTCGGCTTGCTCAGCTTCGAGCTTCAGCTTGTCGATGGCTTCCTTTTCGTTTCGAATCCCTACGATCACAGCCTTTTCGCTTTCCCATTTCGCTTTTACATTTTGGCGTTTTTCGGAAAGCTCGGCAATCTCCTTGCTAAGGACCGTCTCCTTATCGCGATTATTTTCCCTACGAATAGCCTCCCGCTCGATCTCCAGCTGCATGATCCGCCGATTGAGTTCGTCGAGTTCTTGTGGCAAGGAATCGATCTCCATCCGCAACTTTGCAGCTGCTTCGTCCATGAGGTCAATAGCTTTATCAGGCAAGAAACGATCAGAGATGTAGCGTTGGGAGAGCTCTACCGCTGCGATGACCGCGTCATCCTTGATCCGCACCCCATGGTGGAGCTCGTACTTGTCTTTGATCCCACGAAGGATGGAGATAGCGTCGGCCGCATCGGGCTCGTCCACAATGACCGCTTGGAATCTACGCTCCAGCGCTTTGTCCTTCTCGATATACTTCTGGTATTCTTTCAGGGTGGTCGCGCCGATGGCATGCAATTCCCCGCGAGCCAAAGCAGGTTTGAGCAGGTTGGCGGCGTCCATGGCACCTTCTCCTCCACCGCCTGCACCGATCAGCGTGTGTATCTCATCGATAAAGAGAATAATCTCGCCTTCGGCATCGGTCACCTCTTTGATCACCGCTTTGAGTCGCTCCTCAAACTCGCCTTTGTACTTTGCGCCTGCGACCAGTAGTCCCATATCCAGGGATATCAAGGTCTTGGATTTGAGGTTTTCGGGCACGTCACCGGAAACAATCCTTTGCGCGAGGCCCTCTACAATAGCAGTTTTGCCGACTCCAGGCTCTCCGAGCAGGATAGGATTATTCTTTGTCCGCCTTGCCAAAATCTGCAAGACGCGCCTGATCTCCTCATCCCGGCCGATGACCGGGTCGATTTTGCCTTTTTTGGCTAAATCGTTCAGGTTTTTGGAGTATTTCTCCAGCGCCCTGTATTTGCTTTCTGCGTTTTGGTCTGTCACTTTGTTTCCTTTTCTAAGTTCCTTAATTGCTTCTATAAGGGGCTTTTCAGCCAAACCTTGATTCTTCAGCAGCTGCGAGGTAGCATCGTTGCCGGCCAAGATGGCCAAGAGCAAATGCTCAACCGCTACAAATTCATCCCCGAAAGTCTTGAGGTATTCTTTCGCTTTTGCCAAGACTTGGTTGGCGGCTCCAGATAAATAAGGTTGTTGATTTGCGCCGCTTACTTTGGGAAGTTTGGCCAGCTCCTGATCAAGCTTTTGATCGATGAGCTGTTTGCTTGTTCCCAGCTTTTTGAAGAGAAATTCGGTCACATTTTCGTCTTCCGAAAGGATGCCCTTTAAGAGATGGGCCGTTTCTATGGAAGGAGTTCCCGAAGCCGTTGCGAGCTCCACGGCCTTTTGGATAGCCTCCTGCGATTTGATAGTAAATTGGTTAAAGTCCATAATGGGTTGCTAGTGGTGTTGGTATCTTCCACATGGATCAAATGTTCCGCCAAGGGCAAATTTCAGCCAGAATGACTTGAAAAAAGTATGTTTTTGTTAAATAATGGAAATTTTGACAGAAGATAAGACTCTATTTTTCATTTTATCGAGCCATTATTTCCTCTGTCTAATTTTTTTTATGGCGGCGAAATCCAAGCTTTTTGGAAACGCCCCGGAACGAAAAAAATACCCCGCCTTTTCTGACGGGGGGGTCTTGATTAGTTTCCTTTGAGCAGTTCGCTGGCCGGAGGCGCTTTTTTGTTTACACCGGAGTTGCTATTGATAAACTCCGGAAAAAACAACTGGACATAGTAACCTTCTTGGGACACAAACAATTTGCTCATCCCGGAGACTACGTCATAAAGCGTTTCCTTGTCTTGCTGAGCCAGCCATCCTTGATCCAAATCCCTAAACACTGTACTCAGAGGCGCATAACTCATGTCGTCTTTCTGAAGCTCCACTGGAAGCACCAATTTCCCGCTTTTCACAGTAGTCCTTCCCATATAGCATTCGCTACTGCCTTGGTGGAGTATCGATATCACCACTTCATGCTGGCCATCCGCCACCGGTTTGGCTCCTTTGTTTACGAATGCGCTGTAATAATCAATGTAGCATCCTTCGACCCCCTTGAGGTGAAGAGACAAGCCTTCTTGAGAAAATGCCTGGGTCATGACGCCCAGAAACAAGAGCATACTAAGTTTGATTTTCATAAATATTTGACGATTAGAGCCGCGTTAGTTATCGGTTTCAAAAACTGCAACACAAGAATATTACTAAACCGACGGCATTTTTATGAGAAAAGTCAGTTGCCGGAAATTAAATGAACCGCGTCTTTTTTCCCCAAACCTCAGGGGTTGATCCAAGTCACGGGCGCTTTGGCTGCGGGCAAATCAGCAGTCAAATAATTTAATCGGGCTCGCGTCCAGTCTTTTAGCAGACTCTTTTGCAAAACAGAAGCGGCAAGCTCGCCGGATTTAATTCCCTCGGCACAGGCATTCCTGAGCCCAGAGGGCCCATACCTATCCACGAAGTGCGCTATTGTCGGCTCATCCAAATACAACTCATCCAACCAACGATAGAGCGACCTCATGGTTGAAGACCCGCTTCCTTTAGAATATTCATGCCTGAAAAGTTTCCAATAATAGCGCTCAGAATTGAGATAGGCTTGGTGGTTTTTGTGATAGATTGCCAGGACTTTTCTAATGACGACTATCAGTAGACTGATTCCTGCCAGGCAAACGCCCATCAACAACGCGAATCGTTTCAAACTCATACCAAGTATCGTCTTTGGCTCCTCAGCCGCTTGCTCTTTGACAATCTCTTCCTGCTCACGGGCCAAAGAATCCCGGACACTGGCCAAAACATCCAAATCTGGATTTGGGGCGACCTGAACCGTGACTTCTTTCAAAGTACGCTTGTAAAGCTTCTTGTGACGGGGATTATACCAGGTGAAAACCATCTCAGGAATGATGATTTCTCCTTCCTTCTCGAAAAGGTAGCGCATCGTCTCCGTACGGGAAGCGCTGATGGAAGTCTTGTCCTTGTTGTTGCTGACTACGCTTCGGGACGGATATTCGCTGACTCCGGGCAGGCTATCCCAAACGATTGGAGGAATCAACTCGGAGACTGTGCCATAGGCCGTGCGGGAAATCTGCCGCTGCAAGACATCGCCCACCTTCACCTGCTTTGGGTCACCATTCCAGCGGTCGGTGACACTTAGTCCATTGGCAACCAACCATTCTGCAGAGGCAAAAGCAGTGGGAGCGGGTTTTACCCTAATGGTTTTTTCGGTCGTTTTGACCGTATGCTTGATTCCTTTGAAATCTCCCGGAGCGGGGGATTCGACCTCGATCTCCAAGACTGGAAAAGTCACATCTCCTGTTTCGTAAGGGAAAACGTTGTAGATCTGCTCTACGCCAGCATAGGTTTTTCCGTCCTTCTGAAAGGATATACTCACCGGCCTGAAGTACACAGAAAAAGCGCCCTGTACTTTGATATTCCCCAAATCCAAACCACTTGTAAACCAAGTGGAGGTATAAACTTTCACCGAAACACCTACCGGTTCGCCCACGTAAACAGCGCTTTGGTTCAGGGAGACGTCTGCCCAAATCGTCTGTGCCCAAGACCGAATGGACAAGCCCAAAGCCAGTCCCAAAACCAAACACAGCCTACCAATCCTTACCATTTGCCTTGGGTTTTAGGTTGCCTTTCTTCACTTGATACTCAAATTTCCGCTGAAGAAACAGGGCCGGATCATCGTCTACCTTTCGCATCAACATCTTTCCGGTCATAGGTTGGATAGCTGAAGAAATATCCTCTGGCACTTCATCCATCTCCTTGCCCATGTGTATGTTCGAAGTCACCGTTTCCTCGTTTCGGGAGGTTTCCATGTCCTTTTTGGTGGCCTCCTGTCCTCCGCCACCAAGATCTTCCATGCTATCATTTTGTCTATTTTGCGCCTGTTTTCCCTGCTCTCCTTGTTCTCCGTCTTGGGCTTCCTCCGCCTTTTGGGGAGTCATGTCATCTTCACCTCTGGGCATCTGCCGAATCTGTTGGTTGGCTTGCTGGGCTGGGGCAAAACCCGGATCCAACTCCGAAGCATCCTGAAAAGCCAGCATTGCGGCAAGCGTATCCCCAGACTGGAAATAGGCAAGTCCAAGATTATATGCACCTTGAGCAGTGGTATCCAGCTGAAAGTCGGTAATGGCATCCGCATAGTTTCCTGCTTTGAAATTGGCTATCCCTCGTCTCATCGGGTCCTCATAGCGATGGGCAGCCTGTGCAAAATCGTCTCTATCGCTTAGCCTTTGACCTTGATAGTCAGGAGTGAACCAAAGGTTTGCAAACTTCGATCCGTCGGTACAAGAAGTCAAAGCCAACAGAGCTAGGGAATAAATTACCCACCCTTTTCGAAACCAAAGGAGTAACAAGGCTGCCATTGGAATCACCGGCAGTAGCCCCATGTCCCGCCAGTCTTCGTCCTTTTCCTCGGGTTTTTCGTTGAATTTGAGATTATCAGAAATCCTTTTGCTGATCAATGCTACATCGCTGTCATCCAAGGTCAGCTCATGGACGGAAACTCTGTCGAGAGAGGAAAGTCCGGAAAGTATCAGACGGTCCAAAGAGGAGCGTGCGGGTGTTCCATCAGCATCTTTGAAAAAGGCTCTAGAATGCGGCATGGGCACTTCCGATCCGGCATCGGTATTCATTGGAAGGACCTCCACCCTGCCCGGGTAGCCCTGAATAAAGTTTTGGATTACTCCAAATTCAGCTTCGCCTAAGTCATCCGAAAACACCAAGACCGTCCCCGGAGCATCAGTCACGCGCATTACGGAATCAGCCATAGCAAAAGCAGCATCCAAATCTGATCCTGGAAAAGGCATCACATCCGGAGTCAGCCCATCGATATGGCTTGTGATGATCTCATAGTCCCGAGTCAGTGGCACGATGGTGTGTGCTGTGCCTGCAAAACCCACCAGCGCCACCCGTGCTTGGGGGTTTTGCTTCAGTAGGTCGTTGATCTTGAACTTGGCTCGCTCTAGACGATTGGGCTGCAGATCAGTCGCCATCATACTCTGTGAAAGATCAAGCAGAATCACCACCGGCGTCTCCAGTTCCTGGCCCGGCACCTCCACCTTTTTCCAGGTAGGTCCAGCCAAACCTAGGATCCCGAAACTGAGAGCTAGCAGCAGGACAAGCTGCATCAGGAATTTAGTCTTCTCACTTCCTTTTTTTATGACATAAGGACGTAAATGCGGGGCGATCACTTTCTTCCAGGAAGTCTCCTGCCTCATGCTTAGCAGTCCGAACACAGCGAAAAGCACAGCCGGTACAAGCAGCCACAGAAACTGCGGTCGGAGAAAATGAAAAACCTCCCAATCAACAGGAAAAATGCCTTCAAACACGGCTCTCCTCCTTTCTCGTCAAGCCCTTGATAAGTTGGATCAAGGTTCCCAAAAGTGCGCTAAACATCAAAAGTCCCAATGCAGCTCCCAATGGATAATAATACAACAGGGTTACGGGTCTGTTTTCCATCTCCTCGTACTCAATAGGCTCCAGTTTATTCACCTCATCGTAAATCTCCGCAAGCCGGCTCTCGTCTTTCGCCAAAAAATATTGCCCTCCAGTCAGGTCGGCGATCTCTTGAAGGGTCTTTTCGTCCAAGTCACTCCCCTCCTTGCCTGGATCACCGATTCCGATGGTATAAATCAAAATCGAGTCTTTCTGGGCCAGATCTGCAGCATCCAGCGGCAGCACATCGTCCCCTGAGTCAATTCCGTCGGTGAGCAATAGCATCACCTTGGTTTTGATGGTGTCTTTGTCAAACATCCCGACGCCTTTGGTGATCGCCTTACCGAGATGGGTCATCTGCCCAGCCATCCCAACATCTGCTTCGTCCAGCATTTGCGTCACTGTGACCAGGTCTGGAGTGAATGGAGCTTGGATGTAAGCATTGGATCCAAAGAAGATCAAACCCATTCTGTCTCCTTCTCTTTTTTGGATAAAGTCGTGCATGACACCCCTTACGCCATCCCATCGCCTGGCTTTTTGCCCGTCAGTGACCCAGTCATTCTGAGCCATGCTGAAAGAGATGTCTGCGGCAATCAGAAAGTTTCGGGAAGTCTTGACCTTCATCTCCGGCTTGCCTACGAGTTGCGGGGAAGAGAGTGCCCCCAAAATCAAGATCCAACTTAGGGCTAAAACCAGCCACTGAAAAAAATTCTTCCGCTTCACCAACGCCGATTTCCTGGGCTTTTGTCTGGTATAGCCCAGAGCTTTATCGTAGGTAGGCAAGGTGATGGATGCACTTTTCATCCGCAACGGAGGAACCAAAAAATAAATCAGCAGCGGCAAAGGCAGCAGCCAAAATATCCACAGGTGCGCTATTTCAAAGTTTGACGGCATGCGTTTTCACCCATAGTTTGGCGTTGGACAAAATTTGACGGTGAGCTTCGGAGGGTAGCTGCACGCCTTCATAGATCACTGACTGGATCTGCTTACCCTGGCTGAGCATCCTTACATCTTTGCCGGTAGAGTCTAGGAATTTCAGCCATTCCGTCCCAGAGAGCGCCCCTACTTTTTCCCTGCCAAATGCATGGATCGCTGTTCGCTTCAGTACCACAAAGACCTCCAAAGCCTGATCTTGCTTGATCAAATCCAAACTCTTCAAAGCCTCCCTTCGATATTGGTTTCGCTGGTAATGCCTAAACCAAAAATATCCCGCCACCAGCAAGCCGAGCATAACCAGCGCTCCAAGGATCGGCCAGCCGACGGTATCAAATGTAAATCTGACCGGATCCGGTTCGTACAGCTTGTCGATTTGAAAAGCGGTGAAGGCTTGGGACAATGTGTCCGCGGAAGTTGGAATGCTGTCTTGCAGGGAAGTCATTTTGCAGGGGATTTAAAAAGTTCCTTGATCTGTTGTTCGATCGGCTGTACTGTGTCGATCTGAAAGATCGGAATCCGATGCTTTTTCAGCTTGGCCTGAAATTCCTGGAAATCTGCATCAAAACCCTCTTCAAACTTTTCCCGGAGAGATTTTTCCTGTCCATCTACGGCGACTTGGGTTTGTTCATCTCCAGCGACAAACTTGACTTCCGCAATAGCACGCTCGAAAGGGTCGGTAACCTTGGCCAAAATCACATCATTGTGCTGGGAAAGCATGGTAATTGACTTGAGCACTTGGGGAGAATAGCGGTGGAAATCACTGATGATCAAGACCATGAAATCATGTGTTATGATATTCTCCGCTTTCGCGGTTACCTCCCTGAGCAAGTCTTCGAAATTGCCCGATTTGTCTTCAGACAACTCATGATTTCGCTTGACGATGTTTTCGAAAAACCGGAGAATGTTCCTTCTGTCCCGCTTTGGAAAGACGATATCAATTCCCTGATCCGCAAAGACAATTCCTCCTACCCGATCTCCTTCTTTCAGAATTCGAAAAGCCGCCAATGCCGCCAACTCCGCCGCGACGACTGACTTTGTTTTTTTCTCTGAACCGAAAAACATCGATTTGGACTGATCGACGAGGATTAGTGCAGGCTTTTCTTTTTCCTCGCTGAAAACCCGCGTGTGGGTTTCCCGGGTGCGGGCGGTGACCTTCCAGTCGATATTCCGGATATCATCGCCTTTCACATATTGGCGAACTTCCTCAAAATCCAGTCCGCGCCCTCTGAGTTTGGAAGCGTGTTTTCCCCCGAGTATGCTTTTCACCCGCTGCTTTCTAGCAAGCAAATTGAAATGATGGGCGTAGCGTTCCATGCCCAACAAATCCTTAAGGTTACAAAAAATATCAGTGGGAAAGGTCGTCTCTCTAGCCATGAGAAGTGATCATTTAAGCCACCACAGCCACTTTCTTGAGAATCTCATCCAAAACTTGGTCGGTGGAAATCCCCTCCGCATTGGCCTCATAGCTCAAAATGAGTCGGTGCCGAAGACAATCGTGGACCACTGCGCGGATATCCTCTGGAGTCACAAAGTCCTTTCCGCTCATCCATGCGTGTGTTCTTGAGGCCCGATCCAGTGCAATGCTTCCCCGCGGGCTGGCCCCATAGTCTAGCCAGCCGTCCAGTTCTTCACTGTATTTTTTGGGAAAACGGGTAGCGGAAATCAGGTCTACGATGTACTTCTCCATCGCTTCGGAGATCTTCACTTGACTGATTTCCTTGCGCGCATCAAAGATTACCTGAGGAGAAAGCTTTTCTTTTTGCCCGGATTTGCCAGACCCCTGTTCATTTCGGTTGAGTCGCATGATGGCGAGCTCAGAGGCATCATCAGGATAGCTGATGACCACATGCATGAGAAACCGGTCCATCTGTGCCTCGGGCAGGGGATAGGTCCCCTCCTGTTCCACAGGATTTTGGGTAGCCATTACCATAAAGAGCGGCTCCATCTTGTATGTTTTTCCAGCCACAGAAACCTGTCGCTCTTCCATAGCTTCGAGCAATGCTGACTGTACTTTTGCCGGTGCTCTGTTGATCTCATCCGCCAAGATCAGATTGCTAAAGATGGGGCCTTGCTGAAAGACAAACTTTTCCTTCAGCTCGGGCTGATAGATCTCCGTACCCGTCACATCCGAGGGGAGAAGATCCGGCGTAAACTGAATTCTACTCAAACCACAATCCAACTCGGCTGCCAAAGTCTTGATCGCTCTGGTTTTGGCAAGACCCGGAAGGCCTTCCAGCAGCATATTCCCATCTGCGAGTAACACCAAAACCAGGCGATCAATCAGGTCTTCCTGACCGATAATGGAAGCAGACATTCTGGACTTAAGTTCCTGGACAGCTTCATGTGGAGTCATATGCAATAGCTTTAAAAATTAAAAGGATAGTAATAAAAAAAGGTTACCTACGCGTGTTGCTAGATAACCCTTTGAAAATTTCAAAATTAATTCCTGGCAGGTGAGAGCATTTGCTCAATGACCTCATCCATGGATAGAGAAGAGCCCCGAACAGGAGGAAATTCTTTGAAAGTAGAGAGGAATTTGGCAGCTTGTTGTTGCGCGGGCACAAATAGCCACATGTTCTCCGCATACCATCTGATATACATTCCAGACTCGGGAGACACTTCATACGGATCCGCGCGCAGGTTGATTGCTAAAGGCCAAGCGGGCTGTTTTCTGTATGCAGTACTGATATTTCCTTCCAAAATCGTGAAGTGAAGTTTCCAGTCCTGATAACGAATCGCGTTCAGACTTCCTCCCTGGTCAAAGTAGAAGATCTCTTTACGAGGAGATTCCTTTACCTCTCCCTTCAAAAACGGCAACAGGTTGTACCCATCCAAATGAGCTTTGAAAGTTTTTCCGTTAGCCTGATAGCCGTTCAGTACCTTACTCACGATATTTGGCTCACCAGCTGCTGCCACCAAGGTCGGCATCATATCTTCGTGAGAGAAGATATCATTGTAGACCGTACCCGGTTTGATCACGCCCGGCCATCTGATGGCAGTTGGCACACGGAATCCGCCTTCCCAGGTAGTTCCTTTTTCACCTTTAAATGGAGAGGTTCCACCGTCGGGCCAAGAGATTTTTTCGGCACCGTTGTCGGTTGAGTACATGACAATCGTATTATCCGTGATACCGAGTTCGTCGAGCTTATCCAAAACACGGCCCACGGCCAGGTCATGCTCGGCCATTCCATCGGCATATAGTCCAATCCCAGTCACTCCGGTGCTCTCATCTTTCAAATGCGTCCATACGTGCATTCGGGTTGCGTTTAACCACACGAAGAATGGCTTGCCTTCCGCATGGGCTTTCTCGATAAATTTGATAGCGGCGTCTTCAAATTCCTCGTCCACATGCTCCATACGGGTACTGGTCAAGGGTCCTGTATCCTGGATATTGCCATCAGCAGTGCTGTGAAGTACGCCGCGGGGCCCAAATTTCTTGCGGAATTCAGGATCCTTTGGATAGTAATACCCTTCCGGTTCCTCTTCCGCGTTCAGATGGTACAGATTGCCGAAAAACTCGTCGAAACCATGATTGGTTGGAAGGTGCTCATCCTGGTCGCCCAAGTGATTCTTCCCAAATTGTCCGGACGTATACCCATGGGGCTTCAGGAGTTCAGCGATTGTTGGCTGGTTATCCTGAATTCCCTGCTTGGAGCCTGGCATACCGATCGTCAAAAGGCCAGTTCTGAAGGGATGTTGACCGAGAATAAACGCCGCCCTACCAGCGGTACAAGACTGTTGGCCGTACCAATCGGTGAACATCGCGCCTTCCTTGGCAATCCGATCAATATTGGGAGTCTTATAACCCATCAGGCCATTATTCATGTAGCTGACATTACTCCATCCAATGTCATCACCCCAGATGACGAGGATGTTTGGCTTATCCTGTGCATTTGCCACGAGCGGAGTGAGCAGGAGCAGTAGGATTGCGGTTTTAAAAAGGGAAAATCTGTGCTTCATAGTATTTGAATTAAAAATGATTCTAGAAAAAAACTGTTAACAACGTAGTGCAATGCCCTGAGCTGGCAGGTAAAAGTTAGAATTAATTCTCTAAATATTCCAATAGACTCAACTCAAACTTATTTCTTGATTATATTTTAACAAATCCCTTATAATCGATGGCAAATTTGAAAAGGGAAGTTTGTTCTTCATTGTGTTGATTTTAAAAGTGAACTCATTTAGATGACTCTTTTAGTCCGTTTAGACTAAACACTAGCATATAAAAGATAGATTAAAATATTCAAATACTTCAAAACAAGAGACTTAAACCCGCCTCAGACTCACAAATCTGCCAGTTGAACCCTAATCAAACGACTTGGTAGGTTAAGACTTTGTTATATTTCTAAGGAAAAAACAAAAGCCCAGGCTTCATTTTGAAACCGGGGCTTTCAACAGGACAATTTGTATTTTCTAGGCTGATTGCTGTGATGCGGCATAGCCCTCCACAGCCTTCCAAACCCGAAAGACATTTTTGTAGCAGATCTTTTCGATATCTTCTTTGGTATACCCGCGTTTCAGCAACTCCGCGATCAGGTTTGGATACATGGAGACATCTTTCAAGCCTGTCGGCAAGGAGTCGCCTACTCCATCAAAGTCAGAGCCCAAACCGACATAGTCAATTCCCACCAACGCCACGACGTGGTCTATGTGATCGGCTACTCGCTGCACCGTTGGAAAAGGATTGTTGGCCGCTGTGTACTCTGCGGCGTAGGCGCGGAAAGCCGAATCACTTCTCGACAACCCATTTTCAGCCATATAGTTC
Organism: uncultured Limnohabitans sp.; assembly: GCA_964613865.1. Taxonomy (GTDB): domain Bacteria; phylum Bacteroidota; class Bacteroidia; order Cytophagales; family Cyclobacteriaceae; genus Algoriphagus. Next base: position 18,234 of record CAZTJM010000006.1, read on the forward strand.
ACCAGATGCTCGCGGACTTTGGAAGAACCAGCGGCATAGGCCGAGTCAATGAAACTGCCTCCAAAATTGATCATCACCACACCTCCGTTTTTGGCCATGGCTTGGATGAGTTCGTCGCTCATGTTCCGCTCAAAACCCGGTGTGAATTTCCTTACCGAAGAGTGGGAGGCGATCACCGGCACTTTGGTAATGGCTAGCGCATCCCGGAACGTATTGTCTGACACGTGGCTTAGATCAACCATAATCCCGACCTTGTTCATCTCCTCCACGACTTTCTCCCCAAAATCACTCAATCCACCATGGGTGCCGGTGGTATCGTAGCTTGCGTCACCGATCAAGTTGTCTGTACCGTGGGTGAGCGTGATATAGCGGATGCCCCGCTTGTGGAAGTAGGCCACATTGGCCAAGTCGTCTTCGATCCCGGCGCCGTTTTCCATTCCCATCGGAAGGGAAACAAGGCCTTTGGCAAAATTCGCCTCGATATCCGCCGGGCTATAAGCCATCGCAAACTTGTCGGGAAAAGTCTCCGCCAAGCGCTCGGTCATACTGATCAGAGAATCTGCCAGCGCCTTGGAAGCTCCCGGATTTTTCTGGTTGCCAGCAGGAATATAGATCGACATAAATGGCGCATCAAGGCCGCCTTCTTTGGAACGGGGATAGTCAAAATTCCCGTCGGGAGTACGGACAGACACATCCAAAACTTCCCTTTGCAGCGTAAAGCCTCCGACTTTCATCCGGTACGGGAGATCGACGTGGCCGTCTACCATGATGGTGGACTGGGCGATTTCGGTGGCGGCTTTGAGACGTTGCTCCTCGCTCATTTGGGTGTAGTCGATGGCCTCCTCATAGGGAGAACAGGCAAAAGCGGCCGCCGCAACTGCAGTGAAGTAAAATATTTTTTTCATATTTCGTAAGTTGGTTATTGTTCCTCGTTCCTAAGTCAAAGCCTTTCATTAAAAACAAACCCCAAGTGCTATTCCAGTCATGGAATCACAAATGAGTCCGCATTTAAGATAGGCGGAATAAGCCAAGGAAGGATATAAATTCATTGAAATGGCCCATTTTTCCACCTGTGGCAGGAAAATCCCTCGAACGCTCTTAGGGAAAGGCGAGAAAAATCTCACAGAGAAGCGACTGGCTAGCCTTTCGAGGCAATTTCCCAAAGATTCGTTCATTGCCGAGCTTATCATCAAACGAAGCAGTTTAAAACAGCAAACTATCCGACCGCAATCAGGATTTTATTTTGAAAAGTAATTTTGCGAGATTTGACTAAAAGCGATTAAACAATAACCAAACCACAATCATGATGAAAACAATCTTGAAATTCTCGCTGCTGGGAATAACAGCAGCCACTGCACTCTACAGTTGCGGACCCCAAAAAACCGAAGAAGCAGTCGTAGAAGTAGTAGAAACAAAAACCCCAACCTTGACCCTGCTGTGGGAAACTCCCGACTCGCTGATGACCAATGAATCGGTTCTATACGATGAGTCGACGGGCACCATCTATGTCGCCAACATCGAAGGCCAAGATCCATCCGAAAAAGACGGAAAAGGCTCGATTGCCACCATTTCCAAGGATGGAAAAATCATCAATCCGGCATGGATATCAGGATTGAATGCCCCAAAAGGAATGGCTATTTCCAATGGTAAACTTTACGTGACTGATATCGATGAGCTTGTAGAAATCGACATTGCCACTTCCAAAGTTTCCAATAAATGGAAAGTAGAGGGCGCTGAATTTCTTAATGACGCCGCCGCGCACAATGGGACAGTCTACTTCACAGATATGAGAGCTGGCAAAGTCCATTCTTTTGCCAACGGCGAGATTGCAACGGTTTCCGAAGGCCATGAGTCCATCAATGGCTTGGCTGTCGCTGGCGATGGTACGATCTACGGACTGGATGCCTCAGGCTTGAAAAAATGGAACGAAGACGGCACAACCACCGTCATCAACTCCACAGTAACCGGCGGAGACGGTTTGGTCATCCTTGGTGACGGCAACTACATCGCTTCCAAATGGCAGGGAGAAATCTATTTCGCCAACGACTCCACCCAGACTTTGATGCTCGACACCAAAGCTGCCGAATCCAACACCGCGGACATCGGATACAATGCGGCCGAAAAGATCGTCTACGTGCCAACTTTCTTCAAAAACAAAGTCGCTGCCTATAAGCTGGACTACTGATCTTGGGAATATTCTTCCACGAAAGCCTCCTTCGGGAGGCTTTTCCCGTATCTAGAGATAATGCAGCCTTCATTTCGGACATCCGCTCATAGAAACCCAAAAGTGAAATAGAGTATTTCTATCACATATCAGCGGATTTGTCCGTACCTTGCTGCACATAATTCATCACACTCCGGGTCTACCCTCCCCGGATAAAACAGGTTCCTAATGAAATCAGGTGAAATCAACTACGAATTAGAAAAAAACATGGAGGTTATCTCACAGCTGGACGAATTTGTCGGACATGCGGTAGACCATGTCCTCGTCGATCCAGATGAATGTTGGCAACCCTCCGATTTCCTTCCGGACTTTCACAATCCCGAAGTTTTCGAAGAAGTGAAACTGCTTCAAAAAAGAGCTGAGGGCATACCTGACACCGTGTTGGCTTCTTTAGTGGGAAACATGATCACGGAGGAAGCCCTGCCGTCTTATCAAACCTATTTTAACCTCCTGGAAGGAATCAACGAGGAAAGATCGCTGGTCTCCCCGACAGGCTGGGTCCGCTGGTCCAAAGCTTGGACAGCAGAGGAAAACCGCCACGGTGACCTACTCAACAAATACCTTTACCTCACCGGCCGAGTGGACATGAAGGCCGTGGAGCAGACGATCCATCGTCTGATCACCAACGGCTTCGATCCCAAATCCGAATCGGATCCGTATCAGGCGATGATCTATACGTCTTTTCAGGAAAGAGCCACCAAAATATCCCACGTAAACACAGGTAAACTTGCCGACAAAGCAGGAGATACCGTCCTCTCAAGAATCTGCAAGACAATCGCAGGAGACGAGGCGAGACATGAAAAGGCCTATAAGTCCTTTATGTCGAGGATTTTCGAGATTGACCCAAATGGTGCGATCTTGGCTTTTGAAAAAATGATGAGAAAGCAAATCGTAATGCCTGCCGTCCTGATGGGCGAAGGAGGCAAAAACCCAACGCTCTACAAGGACTTTTCCGAAATCACCCAAAAAGTCGGGATCTACACCGGCTGGGACTATGCGCGGATTATCGACCACTTGGTAGGTCTTTGGAAGATTGAGGCGCTCACCGGACTGGATGCGGCCGCTGCAAAAGCCCAAGAGTACCTCTCCAATCTGGCCGACCGCTACATGAAAGTGGCAGATCGGATGAAAGCTCCTGATGAGATCAAACTCGCCTGGCTGAAATAAGCTTAGCAATCCATAACAAGTCCTTCCGAAAAGAGGGACTTTTTTCATTCTATATTGCGAAACAGCTAGACTCTTCAAGCATGAAAAAACAGCTCATTTTTACCGCAATTTTCGCCATTGCTTTTTCCGTCGATTCCTTTGCACAGCAGATCAAGGTGGATTCTGGTCGGCTGCATGGGACTTTGACGACGCTTTCTACCTATGGAAAAAATGCTGCAGGAGGTTCAGACCGTGTGGCCTTTAGCAAATACGACATCGAAGCTAGAGAATATGTTAAAAACTTGATGAAGACTGCTGGATTGGAAGTCTCCATCGATTTCGCCGGTAATATCATTGGCCGGAAACCTGGCAAAAACGCGGCTTTTAAACCGATTGCATTCGGTTCGCATATCGATGAAGTGCCCAATGGAGGCGACTATGATGGGCCAGTAGGCTCGATGGCCGCCATTGAGGTGGTTCGCGCGCTTGCCGAAAAAGATCTTCAAACAGACCATCCCTTGGAAGTGATCATCTTTGCCAACGAAGAAGGCGGAGTGGTCGGAAGCCGGGCTATCGCTGGCAACTTGAGCCAAGAAGCCCTGCAGTTAGTCAGCAATAGCGGCCTTACCCAATATGAGGGTATTGCTACTCTAGGCGGAAATCCGGATCGAATCAGCGAAGTCAAACGAAATCAGGGTGATCTCGCTGCCTACTTGGAGCTTCATATCGAGCAGGGCGGAATCTTGGATTCAGAAAACCTGGACATTGGCGTGGTAGAGGGGATTGTAGCCATCGAATGGTGGGAATTTACCTTTAATGGCAAAGCCAACCATGCCGGGACTACTCCAATGGACCAGCGAATCGACCCCATGCTGCCGGCGGCAAGATTTGTTTTGGCACTAAACCAAATCGTCAACAGCTATGAGGGAAGACAGGTAGGCACTGTGGGCAAAATCCAAGCTCTCCCAGGCGCGGGAAATGTAATTCCCGGAGAAGTAACTGTTACGGTGGAACTCAGAGATCTTTCCTCCGAAAAAATCTGGAAAATCTATTCCGATATAGAAGCTAAAGGCAAGCAATTGGCTGCTGAAAGCCAAACAACCCTCGACATCAAGCACATTGAAGTGGCAAGCAAACCAGCGATGGCGGATCCCACGATCCGGGGAATCATCAAATCAAATGCGGAAGCGCTGGGCCTATCCACCAAAAGCCTCCCAAGCGGCGCCGGACATGATGCGCAGGAGATGGCAAGGATATGTCCCATGGGAATGATTTTTATCCCAAGCAAGGACGGCATCAGTCATGCGCCCACAGAATTTTCCTCCAAAGAGGACATCGCAAATGGAGCCAACGTCCTTCTGCACACCATTTTGGAACTGGACAAAAAACTAAAGTAACTTTTCGACACGGACCATCCGTATCTTTTTAAAAACTACCCAAGCAAATTCTTCATGAAAACGATCAAGCAAATCCATAAAGCCGACTATAGACCCATTGCCGATCTTGCGACCTACAGTCCCCTGCCCAGCCGCAACCTCAAGCAGATCGACCCTTTCATCTTCCTCAATCACCACGGCTTGCAAACCTACCCTGCCAATAACCGAGGTCTTCCCTTTGGCCCGCATCCGCACAGGGGAATGGAGACAGTGACCTTCATTCTCGAGGGCGACATCATGCACAAGGACTCTTCGGGACACGAATCTGTAATCGGACCTGGCGGGGTCCAATACATGACGGCAGGTCGGGGACTGATCCATGCGGAAGTCTCGAGCGATGAATTCAAGCGAAACGGCGGCGATTTGGAAATCCTGCAGCTTTGGCTCAATCTGCCTGCCGCGAAAAAAATGGAAGATCCTCGCTACGTCGGCTTGCAAAAGAATGAAATTCCTTCCTTCGAACTCCACGGGGGAAAGATTGAAGTCCAGCAGCTCTTTGGTGAATGGGATGGTACAAAAGGGGCTTTTGAGGGCAATTTCCCTGTTTCCCTGAGTACGCTGTATTTGGAGAGCGGAAGTTCATTTGAAAAAACGATCCCCGAAGGAGAAAATGTTTTTTTCTATCTGGTCAGAGGGGTGCTGAAAGTGAATGGTACAGATGTCCTTTTCCGCCATTTGGTCGAATTTGGCAAGGACGGTGAAAAAATCACAGTCGAAGCACTGGAAGATTCTATCCTCATCCTCGGTCATGCCAAGCCCTTCGACGAACCCCTAGTCGCAGAAGGCCCTTTTGTCATGAACACCCAACAGCAGATCGCAGAGGCCTACGAAGACTACCGAGCTGGAAAGTTCGGCAGCTGGGATTACTGATCAGCTATCGATGATATCCTGAGAGATCAGTTTGTAGATCTCGGCTAGCGATTCGTTGTAGTTCAGAAATTGATGGTGGTCTTCGAGTGTCTCGTAATCTTCCCGGATAGCGGGGCCGGTTTGGGCATTTTTGGCGCCGATCTGCAGGCTTTTGGAGATGGTCTCGATGATCAATGGCTTTAGCATCTCAAAATCCAGGTCTTGGCGTCTCATGATTTCTTCCGCAATGCGGATCATATGGTTGGTGAAGTTGCTGGCAAATACAGCGGCTACATGGACGCCTTTGCGATCTTTGGAACGTACGGTATACGTAAGCGGAGAGAGGCTCTTAGCCAACTTTTTCAGCTTTTGCAAAGTCTCCTCGTCTCCTGCCTCCAGCAGGAAAGGAACCTCTTCAAAGTCAATTTTTCGCCCTTTGGTAAAAGACTGCAACGGATAAAGAATTCCCGTATAGCTCGCCGAGCTGTAGCCCAATATATCCAGCGGCATGGTGCCGGATGTGTGAACCAAGATCCCCCCATCCGGTAAAATGACCTCATCTGCCAGCTCAGGGATTGCCGAATCTTTTACGGCTAGGATAAAAATCTCTGCTTTGCTTTCCGAAAAATCCAAGTCGTCCGTAGACTCGGTGGAGTATAGGCGCTCGGTGATTTGGTTTGCCTTGTCGAGATCCCTGGCGTAAATCTCAGTAATCTCGTGTCCGGCATCCTCCAGCGCCGAAGCCAAGTGCCAAGCGACATTCCCGGCTCCCAAAATGGCTATTTTGAACTTCATGGCGGAATTAAGCCAATTTTGCACAAAAGAAAAAGCCATCCCAAGTGACTCGGGATGGCTTTTCGGGAAAATCGATTTTTAATATCAAACGTGCAATGCACGGTTGTCAGTAGCGGCCAAACATGCTTCTTTGAACGCCTCGGTATAGGTCGGATGCGCATGGGACATTCTGCCGATGTCTTCGGCAGAAGCGCGATATTCCATCGCGACGACCGCCTCAGCGATCATGTCAGCAGTTCGTGGCCCAATCATATGCACGCCCAGGATTTCGTCTGTCTCGGCATCAGCCAGAACTTTTACCAAACCGTCGGTATCCATGGAGGCTCTTGCACGGCCAGAAGCCAAGAAAGGGAATTTCCCGGTCTTGTATTTTCTGCCTTGCTCCTTAAGTTGCTCCTCTGTATATCCCACCGCCGCTACCTCTGGCCACGTGTACACCACTCCCGGAATTAGATTGTAATTGATATGCGGCTTTTGGCCTGCCAAAGTCTCGGCAACAAATACACCTTCTTCCTCGGCTTTGTGGGCTAGCATGGCTCCTTTCACCACATCACCAATCGCGTAGATGTTTGGCACGTTGGTCTGCAGGTGGTCGTTGACCTCGATCTGGCCGCGCTCGGTCAGCTTCACTCCAGCAGCCTCGGCATTCAAGCCTTCGGTATAAGGCCTTCTGCCGATGGAAACCAACACGTAATCACCTTTGATTTCCACAGTTTCGCCTTTGCCATTTTCAGCTTTCACGGTCACTTCCTTGCCGGCGTTTTCGACGGAAGTGACTTTATGCTTGAGATAAAACTCGAAGCCGATCTTTTTCAAAGACTTCTGAAGCTCTTTTCCCATCGTTCTGTCCATGGTAGGGATCAGGGAATCCATAAACTCAACCACGGAAACTTTCGCTCCCAAGCGGGCATAAACAGAACCCAATTCCAATCCGATCACACCTCCGCCGATCACCACAAGATGCTTTGGAATCTCCTTCAGGTTTAAAGCTTCGGTAGAAGTAATCACGCGATCCTTGTCCAACTTGATAAATGGCAGCGTAGAAGGCTTGGAACCAGTTGCGATGATGATGTTTTTGCTTTGGATCTCAGAGGATGAACCGTCTTCCTTGGTCACCTTGACGGTCGTGGAGTTCACGAATGAACCCAAACCATGGTGCACATCGATTTTGTTCTTCTTCATCAAAAACTGGATCCCATCCACATTTTGTTTCACCACGTCATCCTTGCGGGAGATCATCTGGGTGATGTCAGCGCTGAGATTGGAAAGGTTGATGCCGTGGGTTTTGAAGGTATGGGCTGCATTGTGATAATGCTCCGAGGAATCCAAAAGCGCTTTGGAAGGGATACAGCCCACGTTGAGGCAGGTACCGCCCAGTGTTGGATATTTTTCAACAATGGCTGTCTTCATTCCGAGCTGTGCGCAGCGAATCGCCGCTACATACCCCCCTGGACCGGAGCCGATTACTATGACGTCATAATTCATTTTACCTCTTTTTATAGGTTATGGTTATTTCAGTTTCTAAAGTTTTGAAGTACTTGGTATTTAGAGAGCCTTGATCAGATTTATCAACATCTTCTTGATAATTTCGGATTTTGACTTGTAGTTGGAATACTCTGTTTCTTCGATATAGTTGAGCCGGCGAGCAATGAGCAGCTCATTTTCCACTTCGTTAAGAGAGCCAAGCGAATAGTAGAGGAAATTCCGGAACTCTGGATTTCCGCCTCTGCCGGCACCCTCAGCGATATTGTTGGAAATCGAATAGGCTGCACGATTGGTCTGGGTTACAAGTGAGAATTTCTCAAAATCCGGATAGCTCCTGGTTCTCAAACTGATCTCCACTGCCAAGTCTACCGCTTTCTTGTAAACTTCCAGATCCTCATACCGGTGACGTCCCATACCCTATACCACATACCAAATACCTAACCCTATCAAACCCCAAACAGCAGTCTGGTCGGATCCTCAAGCAATTGCTTTACGCGAACGAGGAAGCTTACGGACTCCCGTCCATCGATGATTCGGTGATCGTAGGAAAGGGCGACATACATCATCGGGAGTATTTTCACCTCGCCATTCACTGCCATGGGGCGCTCGACGATATTGTGCATGCCAAGAATGGCGGACTGGGGCGCGTTGATGATCGGTGTGGACATCATGGAACCAAATACACCACCGTTGGTGATGGTGAAAGTACCCCCTGTCATTTCTTCGATGGAAAGCTTGTTGTCTCTAGCCTTGCCGGCAAGTCGGACGATTTCCTTTTCGATTTGGTCAAAAGACATCGCTTCTGCGTTTCGTACCACCGGTACCACCAAGCCCTTGGGTGCGGACACCGCAATGGAAATGTCGCAGAAATCATTGAACACGATTTCGTTGCCGTCGATCTGGGCATTTACCGCAGGCCATTCTTTCAATGCCACGCAAACGGCCTTGGTGAAGAAGGACATAAAGCCCAAACCCACGCCATGCTTTTCTTTGAATTGATCTTTGAACTTGGATCTCAGATCCATGATTGGCTTCATGTTCACCTCATTGAATGTGGTAAGCATGGCGGTCTCGTTTTTCACCGCTACCAGTCGACGGGAAACGGTCTTCCTCAAAGAAGACATTTTCTCTCTTCGCACATTTCTGGAGCCTGGAATTACAGGGGCTGCCTCTACGGCTTTGGCTGCAGGCGCAGCAGCTGGCTGAGCAGATGGAGCAGGTTTTTGGGCTCCCAACGCATCTTCCTTGGTGATTCTTCCATCCTTGCCAGATCCAGAGACCGCGCTAGGTGCAATGCCTTTTTCAGCCAATATCTTGGAAGCGGCCGGGGAAGCATGACCCGTAGCGTAGGTGGAGGCAGAAGACGCTGGAGCAGATGCCGCAGCCGGGCTGGAGGGTGCGGCTGGAGCTGAAGCTTGGGCAGGAGCTCCGTCGGTGACCTCTATCTTGCAGATCAATCCGCCGATCTCAAGCACATCGCCTTCTTTGGCTACATGTCTCAAAATCCCCGTTGCTTCTGCAGGAAGCTCAAATGTCGCCTTGTCAGAGTCTACTTCGGCGATGATTTCGTCCAAGGAGACAAAATCCCCGTCCTTCTTGATCCAGTTGGCCAAAGTCACCTCAGTGATGGACTCTCCAACGGTAGGCACGATCATTTCCTTTACCTCGCCAGTTGAGGTGGGTTTTGAAGCTGGAGCGGCAGCAGGTGTAGAAGCTACAGCGCTTTCTCCATCTTCAATCACACAGATCAATCCGCCGATTTCTACGGTATCGCCTTCTTGGGCTTTGATCCTCAAAATACCTGCAGCCTCGGCTGGAAACTCAAAAGTAGCTTTGTCGGACTCCAACTCGCATAGGATTTCATCCAACTGCACGGTGTCTCCGTCTTTTTTAAACCATTGCCCAACGGTGACTTCAGAGATGGATTCTCCCACAGTGGGCACTTTCATTTCTTTGCTCATGGTTCTATGTTTTTCCCTTCGGGTTATTTTGGAAGGTGGTTAAGAAATATTTTCATTCAAAAACAAGCCCGGCCGAATCCGGGCTATGATCAAGGTTAGATTTTTAGCGCTTGGGAAACAATGTTTTTCTGCTCTTCTACGTGTACTTTGTTGTATCCGGTAGCCGGAGATGCACTTGGCTTCCTTGCGATGAGCTCCATCGGAAGCTCTTTATACAGCAAGCGAAGCAGGTAGTTCCAATAACCCATGTTTTCGGGCTCTTCCTGAACCCACACCACCTCGGCACCTTTGTAAGGTTTCAATACTTCGAGAATCTGATTTTTTGGCAGCGGATGGAGCTGTTCGACACGAACGATCGCCACATTTTTGATCTTCTCTTTCTCCCTTGCTTCTTCCAGATCATAATATACTTTACCGGTACAAAGCACTACTCGCTTCACGTCTTTTGCATCTACCGTGATGTCTGGAATAACCTCCCTGAAGCTTCCTGAGGTAAACTCCGAAATCGGAGAAACTACCTTAGGATGTCTAAGCAAAGACTTAGGAGACATCACCACACATGGCTTTCTAAATTCCCAAGCCAGCTGTCGTCTTAGCAAGTGGAAAAAGTTGGACGGCTCTGTAATATTGGCTACGACCATGTTGTATTCCGCGGAAAGCTGCAGGAATCGCTCCGGACGGGCATTGGAGTGCTCTGGGCCTTGCCCTTCATACCCATGAGGCAGAAGCATCACCAGACCACTCATACGCTGCCATTTGGATTCCCCGGAAGAGATAAATTGGTCAATCATTGTTTGAGCACCGTTGGCAAAGTCACCAAACTGGCCTTCCCAAAGCGTCAAAGCGTGTGGGTTGGCAATGGAGTAGCCATATTCATAGCCTAATACGGCGTATTCAGAAAGCAAGGAATTGTAGATATGGAATTGCCCCTTCCTGTCTTTCATTTCCTTCAAAGAATTGAAAGGCTGATTGGTGTTGGCATCATGGATCACTGCATGTCGGTGGGAGAAAGTTCCCCGCTGTACGTCCTGTCCAGTGAGCCTCACGGTTTTGCCTTCCAAAAGAAGAGAACCATATGCAAGTAGCTCAGCTGATGCCCAGTTTAGCTCTTTGGTTTCAAAGAACATGTCCTTTCGCTGCTTCATCTGCGCCTCGATCTGCTTGATCGGCTTGAAGCCTTTTGGAACGAAGGTGAGCGCGTTCGCTACCTTTTCGATGGTTTCTGGGGAGATGCCTGTCTCAGGAGATTTCTCAAAATCTTCCGCAATGGACCTTCTCAAGTGCGCCCATTCTCTTTCAAACTTGGTAGCCTGATAGGGAAGTGGCTTCTCCTTAACCATGTTTAGACGATCTTGGAGCAGTTGACGAAACTCCTCGTCCATCTGTGCCGCAATCTTCGCGTCAAAGTCACCTCGCTCTGTCAGTTTTTTGACATAAATCTCACGCGGATTTGGGTGCTTCGAGATGAGATTATAGAGCTCAGGCTGTGTAAACTTAGGTTCATCGGACTCATTGTGACCATGGCGTCTGTAGCAAACCATGTCCACAAAGATGTCTTTGCTGAACTTCTGCCGAAATTCAGCTGCCAACTTCGAGGCGAACACAACCGCTTCAGCGTTGTCACCATTGACGTGGATTACCGGGGCATCGATGATCTTCGCGACGTCAGTACAATAGATGGAAGATCTTGCGTCATCAAAATCGGTGGTAAATCCCACTTGATTGTTGATCACAAAGTGGATGGTACCGCCGGTATTGTAGCCTTTCAAGCCAGCCATTTGGGTGACTTCATAAACGATACCCTGTCCGGCTACCGCCGCATCTCCATGAATCAAGATCGGAAGCGCTTTTGTCGCATCATGCTTGTGGGCATGGTCAATTTTTGCCCTAACAAATCCTTCAACCACCGGATTTACTGCCTCTAGGTGGGATGGATTGGGAGCTAGCTTAAGGTGAACCTTTTTGTTTTCCGGAGTGACGATGTCCGATGAATAGCCCATGTGATACTTCACATCGCCATCACCCATAGTGAGATCTGGCTTGGCAGTTCCTTCAAATTCAGAAAAAATCTGTTCATAGGTCTTACCCATGACGTTTGCCAAGACATTCAGACGGCCACGGTGTGCCATACCGATCATCACTTCCTCCACTCCGTGTTGCGCAGCGGTATTGATGACAGCATCAAGGAAAGGAATGGTACTTTCTCCACCTTCCAAGGAAAATCTCTTTTGACCCAAGTATTTGGTATGGAGGAAATTCTCAAAAACCACCGCCTGGTTCAGCTTAAAAAGGATGCGCTTCTTTTCGTCATGAGAGGGATTGAAGGCCAAAGCTTCCTTTTCAACTTTGGTCTTGAACCAATCCAAGATTTCCGCATCTCGGATGTATAAATATTCGAAGCCCATTGGGCCTTCATAGATCGTCTTGAGCGCCGCAAGAATCTCAGATAGGGTGGCACTGCCTATTCCGATTTCATTCCCTGCTTGAAATACTGTCGCCATATCCTCCTGACCTAGCCCGAAATACTCTGGGTCGACCATCGGCTTTCGGTCTCTTCGCTCCCTAACTGGGTTCGTCTTGGATTTCAGATGGGCTCTTGAACGGTACGCATGGATCAAAGCTCTAACTTTGATCTCCTTTGGCAACTGCTCCATGTCCATAATGGTACCCGGAGTAGCCAAAGCCCCATTTTTGGGAACCGGTTTTGAGCTAGTCTCTGCCTTCCCATTTCCATTTTCCTCCTGACCGTAGTTAGTGAGAGCGAAATCAAATCCGTCAAAAAATTCTTTCCAGCTTGGGTCTATTGAGGCAGGTTCATTTTTGTAAGTCGCATAGAGCTCATCGATGTACGATACGTGCGCATTTGCGATAAAAGAGAATTTATCCATAGTCGATTTTTCTGAACAAGGCAAAGCTAAGACCTACAGCTCGCAATAAAAAACCGCTTATTTGCCTTACCAAATATTAATTTCAAATGCTTTCTACATAAAAAAAAGCAGCGCCGTATGACGCTGCTTTTGGATCAATTAGGATAACTATTCGATTTCTATTCCACGTCGACAAAGTACTGGAACGGAGAATCGTAGAACGGAGCACCTGCCACGTTGGTGGTCACGTTACCTGAATGGAACTTCCTGCCTTTCTTGTCGGTCAAAATCAAGCGGAACTCGAACACATCACCCTTCTGGATGTCAGCTGCAGTCAATCCAACAGCAGAAATGGCTTCTGGCGCCGTCACCACAAATGATGTTCTGAGAAACCTTGATTTACCACTTGGGTCTGGACCAAAAGCTGATGCCGGGATGGTCGTCACCGATGCGTCGCCGTTTTCGGGAGTATAATCAAGACCAACCCCCGTGATTAAGCGCCGGTGCCTTACCATGATTTCGACAGTTTCTACAGTCGCCCCATCCTCAATGTCCACGGCCTCCAAAGTCAAAGCAAAGGTAGAATTTGCCAGATTGGCACTTTGGAAGTCAACGCTGGTACGGGCTATCGTCCTAAGGTAGGCCCCTGTATCAAATGTGGTATACGGTACATTTGGCTCGACTGAATCTCTACAAGAACTCAGAAAGGTCAGCGCTAAAGCAAGCAAACCAAAACTATATCTTAACTTTTTCATTGTCTCTTCTTTTTCAGTTAGTAAATCCAAGGCGATCCAGGATTCTTGTCCCAAAACACCTGCACAGCTACGTCAGGCTTCTGAACCGCATTCACATTGGTTACCATGTAATTGTTCGGATACAGGAAAGATCTTACAAACGGCCCTGGATCAGCCTCCAAGCCAGGTTGCATGTTGGAAGGCTTGCCTGTTCTTCTGTACAGGTTATAAGCTTCCTTGCCGTTTCCGTATAGTCCCAGCCAATACTCTCTACCAATTACGTTCATTTTAGCGTCAGCAGAGGCAGCCGCATCATACTCTGAGGCGACATAAGCCAAATACTTGTCTCTTTGCGTAGCATGATCGGCGTCGGTGATCTTACCGGTGATAGTGGCGCTTTCTGGCGTGCTGAGGGAGAAGGACCTGACAAAATTGATATTCTTTTCGATACCGGAAGTCAGATAGGTCTTCGCATCACCTGTGGTTCCTAGGGTGAGAGCAGCTTCTGCCAGCATAAAGTCAACATAAGACGCCAACATAATCGGATGAATACCAGCACCTCTTGCACCTAGCGCAGGGTTGTTTACCGGCGTACCGCTGTCATTGTCAAATCGGCCACCTGATGGATAAACGCCATAAGCTGTCCTCTTCAAGCCATCTGGTGGAATCCCGTCCGGATCTAGGTGGTCTCTACCCCAATACCCTTTGTTGCCGGCAGGATTACAATAAGGAAACTGCCCAACTAAGTAATGAGGCGGAGCTATTTGGGAAACACATTCCTGCTCATCCACATTGGTGGTGTTGGTCAATACTTGACGATACATGTAATACTTGACACGTGGATCATCAAAACCTTTGGCCACAGTCAAATGGTGCATGAAGTAGGTAGACTGGTAGTCACCACCCCCAGAGGTATACTGTCCCGCGAACTTCGGATGTCTCGAGTCCGGATCCGCCGCGGTAGTACCAAATCTAAAGATGAAGTCATCCCCATTTCCGATCATATTGTTTTCCGCGATCAGCGCATTGATCCCCGCTGTTGCACCCGCTGCATCCACCAGCTTGGTATTCAAGAAGTACCGCAGCTTTAGTGTATTGACCAGCTTTATCCACCGGGTATAATTTCTACCGTAGTAAAAATCATTGGGAGTTCCCGAACTTGCAACAGTAAAGTGTGCCGTAGCTTCCGTCAACAAGTCAAAGGCCGCATCGTAGATAGTTTCGCCCGAGTCAGTCTTTGGATTAAAGTTAGACGGATCGATTGCCTCAGAATATGGTACATCTCCATAGGTATCTACCAGGTCGAACAATACCATAGCCTTTATGGTCTTGGCTATTCCAAGATGTCGTTGAAAATTGGCCTCCTCGGCCAAAGGTTCCAAAAACTCGATGTCAGACAGGATATTGGCATATCCGTCAGTCCAAGTTCCATTGGTGGATACCGCTGTGTATGCATTGATATAGAGCGCAGAGCCTTGGTTGATCTGACGGGTGAGTCGAGCACCCCGATCTGCCACACCATACCACATATCTTTGTAGTCCAGCTGGATTCTGTTCAAAAGGAAATCCGGGGAAGCAGTTTCGGCGGTTACCGCATTCGGATTATCCAGCAGTTCATCCAATTTTTCATCGCAAGAGGAAGCAAAGACCAAGGTGGTCGCAACCGTCAAGCCATATATAAATCTTTTCATTTTCATTTCTATTTAGGGTTAGAAAGTAAGGGTCAACGTTCCACCCACTCGCTTAGAGCTAGGACCAGTCACGAAGTCAAATCCAAGACCATTACCTACACCAGTTCCCAAGACATCCACGTCGAAGTTCATGTTTGGAGGGAAGTTCAGCGCCTCAAACCACAGGTTAGTACCACTTACGGCGATCGAAGCCCGCTTGAAAGGCGTCTTAGACATCAGGTTATTTGGTAACTGGTAAGCCAATGAAACTTCTCTCAAGCGGATCATAGAACCGTCAAAGATGTTTGGCTCGTTGGTAGCTCCCTGATAGCCTGAAAAGAAGTAGTCAGAAGCGGAAATCTGATAGTCATTGGGAATGTACTTTGGTGTCCCGTCAGCATTATTCCCATCCTGTCTTACACCAGGCATAATGAACGTTAGCTCTCTATCAGCTACCGGATCCTTAGTCACACCCCTTGCAAGCGTAGCCGTTACAGTATTGGAGTAGATCATCCCCTTGTGACGATATTCCAACATTACATTCAAAGTCAGACCTTTGTAGGCAAAGGTGTTGATCCAAGAGCCGTTCCATGCGGGATTTGGATCGCCTAAAACTACAAATTCAGCAGTCGGCTTATGAACACCATTGGAAAGAATAATTGGCTGTCCAGCAAATTCTTGGCCTTCAGGCACTCGGTCAAAACCGATACCCTTGATCACGTTGAAAGGCTGACCGGGGATAGCAAAGTTTGCGACACTGTTGGAATATCCAGCGACGATCACCTCTTCTAGACCTCCACCCAACTCGATCACTTCTGTTCTGTATTTTGACCAGTTTATTGTGGAATTCCATTCAAACCCGGAAGACGTTGAAATCGGCGTCACAGTCGCTTGGAGTTCAGCACCCCTCGTTCTGATTTTACCGATGTTGATCGCTGTCTCAGTAAAACCCGTGGCCGGATCGATAGGAGAGTTGGTGATCAGGTCCTTGGTGTTTTTCTCATAGAGAGAAAGGTCAAATCTAAGTTTGTTGTTGAACATTACAGCTTCGACACCAAATTCCAGTTCCCCATGCAACTCGGGTTTCAGATTTGGATTGCCCAAGGTATTAGACACCGCATGCGTGGTAGACACGGTTCCGTTTACGTCAAACGCTCTTGCAGATTGGCTCAATACGTTTCGGGTACTGTAAGGAGATGGGTAGCCGGCAGAAGTACCGTAGCCCAATCTCAATTTCAGATCATTCAAAGTAGAAGACCCCCAGTCAAATGCCGTAGTGGGGATAAATGAAACAGAGGCACCTGGGTAGAGGATGCTGCGGTTTTCCTTTTCTACCGTAGAAGTCCAGTCGTTACGTGCAGACAAGTTTAAGAACAAGTAGTCAGAGTAATCCAAGGTCACGTTTGCATAGACTCCATATCTCCTCTCTTCTTCTGTGTAGTTCAACTGACCTCCAGAGTAAGCATCCGTATTGGCAGAAGCACTGAAGTTGGAGTGTCTAAACAAGCCGAAGGCAAGCTGTCCTTGGGAAGCGATCCCATTTTGGTCGTAGGAGTCGTAGCGGGAGTTGGCGCCGAGCAAAGCGCTCATGCCGAGTTTATCAGAAAACTCCTTCTTCCAATTCAAGATCAGGTCCTGATTCCAAATGGTATTGTTGATGTTGATCGATCTGTAGTATCCATTTCTGGTGGTGAGATCCGAAGTGGCGCCTCCCTTGTTATATCTGACCTCCTGCAACTCCGCATAGGTATCCAAGCCTAGACGATAAGTCACAGAGAAATTGTCATTGATATCATAGTTCAGGGAAGTGGAATTGAAGAATCGTTTTACATCCGAAGTATTGGTGTAATATTTAACCAACCAAAGCGGGTTGGTAATATCATTGCCTCCGCGGAAATAAACAGAGCTTTTGTCAGAAGGAAGCTCATAAGGAAGATTCTCCAAGTCTACTGAGCGTGGTGTAAACAACACGTGACCAAACACGGAAGGAATCGCGCTACCAGAACCAGATGACGCGTTCACAGGTGGACTTGCTAGATCTGTAATCGCAAAAGTGAAGGAAGAATTAACCGAGAGCTTATCCGTCACTGCAGAGTTCAAACCCAAACCAAAGTTGAACTTCTCCAGCTCGTTGCCTGGAACGTAACCTTCTTCGTCCGTGTAGCCAAAGCTTGCGTTGAATCCCGTTCTATCCGAACCTCCGGAAATCTGAACTGATGTATTGGAGACCAATCCAGTTCTGAAGAAAACTTCCGAGGGATCTTTGTATGCCTTGTACTCATACTGCACTGGAGTTCCTCCGACTACACCGTCTACCCAAAATTGGGGAAACTCGTTTCGGATTGCCGCAACTGAAGAGGTCGCATAGGGGTGATTAATGGTCAAGCCCTGATCCATCCTCGGGCCAAAGTTCGAGAAGAAGAATCCTGGCGCCTGCTGGAAACCGTTACCGTAAATCTCTCCATAAGTAGGTAAGGAGGCTGCCTTGTTGCTAAAGAGTGACTGGTTGATGGTCACCTCTGCAGCTTTTCTCTTTGACGCACCTGATTTGGTAGTGATCAGAATTACGCCATTTCTACCCTGGTCTCCGTAAAGCACCGTCGCAGAAAGTCCCTTTAGCACTGACATGCTCTCGATGTTGTTTGGATCGATATCCAAAAATCGGGATGACGTCGCTGCCCCACCGGTGGTGAAGCCATTTTGTGAATTGGTGCTGGTGTTGAATGGCACCCCGTCCACGACAAACAAAGGCTGGTTAGACCCAGTAGCCGAGGAATATCCACGGATTACCATGTTGGTACCCGATCCTGACATCCCGTTGGTAGAGGTGATGTTGACCCCGGGCACCTTGCCCTGAAGAACCCTCGCCACGTCAGCTTCTGGACGGTTCTCCAACTGTGAATTGTCAACTGAAGTTACGGCGTAACCCAGTGCCTTCTTTTCCCTTTCTATACCGATCGCAGTCACTACCACTTCGGATAGTTGCGACGCGTCGGTCGTCAGGGTGACATTGACTACGGTGCGGTTGCCGATCGCCTCTTCAAGGGTCTTGAGACCCACAAAAGAGAAAACCAGGACATCAGATCCCGCGGGCACGTTGATGGAGTAATTACCATCCAAATCGGTGGTAGTACCCACTGTCGTACCCTTCACGAGAACTGTTGCCCCTGGCAAGCCCATACCGTCTTCCTCGGAAATTACCGTACCGGTAATTACCCGTTGTTGCGCCGAGACCTCATAGCTGAGGGACAAGGTGAAAAGCGCAACAACAAAGAGTAAAGCTTTTCTCATAAGGTATTTAGTTTAGTTGATATCAGTAAATAAAATTTATTCTCCCATAATTTCAAAAGCGGTAAAAAATTTGTTTGAACGGAGAGATAAGCGAATTATTTGGCGGCCATCGAAAATATTAACACTTTTTAACGGAAAAGTTTCGAATTGCCAACTGCCTCAAAATATTATTCTGTAAAAATTGAATTTATCTAGATTTCAAAAATAATTTTTGACTGCAAAAAATATTATTTATACCCTCAAAGCACGATTTATTGGCCATTTTAAGAATATTATTCACCCTTTAGGCCATTATTTTATATTTTATTTCAATTCTGGCGATTTTTTGATATTAGAAATCTGTGATTTTTCTATTTTCAATATTTCAGGTTGTTCATTTTCAATATTTTTAACGTTTTCTTGCTAAAAAGAAAAAAACCGGTTTGATTTTTAACCGGTTTCTCATTTTTAAAAGGAATATTTTAAAGTAAAGGCTGCTTCGTCCCACCAAAGCTTTGTGAAGTCAACGAAATTATATGCGGGTTTCCAATCCAAACTCAAATAAATGTTTGTATTGTAAAAATTATACTCTAGACCGGCCACCAAGTCGATTCCATAGGCCTCATAATCTTGGGTGCTCTTATACACCCACGGGGGCTCGCCCTTTTCCTTCGTCCACTTTCCATAGTGCCCTCCTCCTCCGAGATACCACTCCATTCCTCGGAATTCCCGGATGTCCATGTGATACTCATACAGCAAGGCAGCATTCCATCCTTTCCATCTATTGAAAACCATCAGCTCGACGGCGGAATTGTCGGTGACAAATCTCTTGACCGAACCTCCTATGGAAGTACCGGCCCTGATCCCGACCATCGTGTTATAATACCCCTGTTGGGCCTTGGCGATAGGGGAAAACGAAATCAATACCATCAAAAGGATGGCGGAGGTGAACAAAAATGTTTTTTTCAAGCGGGTGACAGGTTGGATCCTGTCAAAAAGTAAAAACTTTTTCGGGAGTAAAACAAAAATCCAATCGCACATCGTGTGGATCCGGTTGAATTCTTTCCTCGGGCCCATAGAAACTCAGGCCGATCTTGAGCACCTCTGGTTTCAATTTCCCCAGAAAAGAATCATAAAAACCTTTCCCGAATCCTACCCTATTTCCCGAAAGATCATAGGCTAGCAGAGGCACAAACACCACCTCGATTTTGCCGGGGGACACTAGAATGGATTCCTGCGGGACAGGAATCCCCCACTCATCGAGGAAAAAAGCCGCATCGTGGGGAAGTTTCAGTGTTTCCAGCTCGGTAGCACCCCGGTTTACTTGAGAGGTGTAGAGCGTCTTGCCCAACTGTTCCAATGACTCCTTGATGTAAAATGTATTGACCTCATTGAAGCGGTCGATAGGAAAAAAAAGGTGAAAGTGCTGCAGATGGTTTCTTCCATTGAGCCAGCTCAGAAAATGCTGGTTGATCGCTTGGGATTTCGCCTCCACGACAGCAGGCTGGAGGCTTTTGCGCAGCTGTCTATAGGCTGAGCGGAGGTCTTGTTTGGTTTTCATTCGTATTGGAGCACTAGCATGTTAAAGTCAAGCGGATCAAAACAGGAAAGCAAGTCGTCAATCAATTCGGGCCTAGCTAAGTAAAATTGCATCATGTTCACCACACGCTCCTGCGGGCTACCCCCAGGCGCTGCAAATTCCAAAACCGCCTTGGCCCGATCCAGCTCCACTTTCAAGCGTCTTTCCTCAGCCTTTCGCAATTTTGAAGCCAACTGATCCAATATCTTCAAGCCCCTGACTTTACCTGCTTCAAACGCCGACTGCAGGCTTTTCTCCAGCTCGGATGCCTCTGCGCCTTTCTTGTCCAAGAGTTCTGAAAAAAGCTGCCTCTCCTGATTCAGAGAAAAATCCATCGTCGATTCCCGCTCTACAAATCTTTTTTTCCAAGTCTCAAAGTCGATGAACACATCTTCGGCCTTCCATCCCAGTTTCTCCATCTTTTTCAGAATCGGCGGGTTCAAGATCAGCGCGAAATTTCTAGGCAGGAGAATCGGGAAAGGAACCCCAAAATATTCGAAAACTCCCTTCAACTGCAGCCAATACACCATCTCTGCAGGGCCGCCCAAGTAGGCAAGGTTGGGAAGGATCATCTCTTGATAGAGCGGCCTAAGGACGACATTGGGACTGAATCGCTCCGGCTGAGACTCCAGCAGGGCCTTGAGCTCTTCTGTAGAAAAATACAGGTCGGAGTTCAGGACCTGAAATCCATCCCCGTTTCGCTCAATCCGCTCACGAATGCCTTTGTCCAAATAGAATAGATTGATTTCCCTGGGAAAAATCTGGCTTTTGTAGCCTAGGTTTTCCAAATCCTCGGTTGTCTTTTGGGCCTGCTGAAATGGTGCATGCTCAAAAAGATCCGAGGCGATCACCGGTTTGAAAATCGCTTTGAGCGACGCATCACTTCCATCCAAGACCACGAGCCCCTCTTTGCCGAAGATCCCATCCACATATTTCCTCACCGCCTCACCCAGCGTCTTGCTGCTTCGATAGGCTGCTTTGAAAACCTCCGGCGCAAAATTTACCTCATTTAAAAGAGCTTGGAAGGAAGCGTCCAATTCAAAATCGCCTACAGCACCATGTTGGTCGGTATTCCATTGATACTTTTTCCCATCGAGCTTGAAATAGTTGATCTCTTCAAAATCGTGATCCTCCGTGGCCATCCAATACACCGGTACGAAATGAAACTCGGGATAGGCTTCCTTCAGCTTTTTAGCCAGATTGATCGTGGAAACGAGCTTGTAGATAAAATAGAGCGGACCGGTAAACAGATTCAGCTGATGACCCGTGGTGACTGTGAAGGTTCTTTCGCCCAGCATCGAGGCGATGTTGTCGGAAACCGGATCTTGCAGATCCATGGCCGAGTATTGGTTGAGCAAGGCTTTGTGGAGGACTGCCCTCCTTTCGAGCGGAAATTGCTTCGCTTTTATTGCTTCGCCAAAGCTGTCCAACTTGGGTAAATGTGAATAAAATGGCCTAAGTGATTCTTTCCCCTCTATGTAATCCAAAAAAAATTTCGAAAACTGTCCCGTCTTATTCAGAGCTACGCAGTGTTTTTTCATCGGAATGGGTGAAGTATGTTTGGGAACTCTAACTTAGCGATCCGAACCAAAGTTCGGCTTTTTTTGTAAAAAACGGGACAACTTACATCAATGGCGGATAAAGATTCGAAAAAGAGAAAACAGAGCCTTGGTTCTGTGGTTTTTGAACTCGAGGCCAAGCTCCAACAAGTCTACAAATCCATATTACCCTGAATGTTTCCTTATCATAGATTTTTCCTAAACAACGGTCTTGAAGTTATCGTCCATGAGGATCACAGCAGCAAGATCGCCGTATTTAACCTCCTATATAAAGTAGGATCCCGGTTTGAAACACCGGGGAAAACGGGACTGGCGCATTTTTTCGAGCATCTGATGTTTGGCAGCTCGGCAAATGTGCCTGTTTTTGATCGGGAACTGGAGCGGGTCGGCGGATCATGCAATGCCTTCACCAGTCCAGACATTACCAACTACTACATGACTTTGCCTGCGGCAAACATCGAGACGGCCTTTTGGCTGGAGTCAGACCGCATGCTGCAACTGACTTTAAGTGAGAAAACCATCGAAACCCAGCGCAAGGTGGTAATGGAAGAATACAAGCAGCGCTACCTCAATCAACCTTATGGCGATGTTTGGCACCACATGAGAAACCTCGCCTACACTACCCATCCCTACCGATGGCCTACCATCGGACAAAACTTGGAAGACATCGAGGGATATACTCGTGAGGACGTTTGGGACTTCTACAAACGGCATTATCATCCCGGCAACGCCATCCTGGTGGTAGCCGGAGACGTGACTGTTTCCCAGATCGAAAAGCTCGCGGAGAAATGGTTTGGCCCGATCCCCGGGAATCCCGCTGCAAAACCTGAAATTCACACCGAACCCGTACAAACCGAAAAACGATCAAAAAACCACCAAGCTAGGGTCCCCACCGATGCACTATATAAGGCATACAAGATGCCAGCAAGGGGACAGACCGGATATCCGGAAGCAGACCTGGTCAGCGACCTCCTTGGGGCAGGCAAGTCTTCTATCTTGGAGCAAAGACTGGTTAAGAATAGTAGAAAATTCGCGTCAGTAGGCGGCTATATCACAGGCTCGGTAGACCCGGGGCTTTTGGTTTTTTCCGGAAAAATGGAACAGGGTATCTCTGCTGAAGAGGCTGAAATCGCACTCGACGAAGTGCTCGCGGAATTTCTCCAGACGACTATTCCCAGCAAAGATCTTCAGAAAATCAAAAACCAAGGCGAGGCAATGAAAACCTACGAATCCATCCAAGTCTTGAATCGCGCGATGAACCTCGCTTATTTTGCCCATTTGGGCAATCCGGAGCTATATTGGAAGGAATTTGAGGAGAAATCAGAGATTGAAGCTACCCAAATCCAAGCCTGGGCAAATCAACTGCTCCGAGAAGACCAAGCTTCAGTCCTTTACTATCAATCCATTGACAAATGACTCCATTCCGAATAGGCTTCGGCTACGACGTACATCAACTACAAGTCGGCTATGACTTTTGGCTGGGTGGCATCAAGCTAGAGCACGAAAAAGGCGCTGTGGGCCACTCTGATGCTGACGTGCTCATCCATGTGATTTGCGATGCCCTGCTAGGCGCGGCCAACATGCGGAATATCGGCTATCACTTTTCCGACAAAGATCCCAAATACAAGGGCATAGACAGCAAGGTACTCTTGGGAGAAGTGATGAAAATGATCAGAGAGGCGGGCTATGAAGTGGGAAACATCGATACTACAGTCTGTCTTCAGGTCCCTAAAGTGAACCCCTTTATTCCCGAGATGAAGACCTGTTTATCCCAGGTGATGAACGTGGCCGAAGGCGATATTTCCATCAAAGCAACCACCTCCGAGTGGTTGGGCTTTGTGGGTAGAGAAGAAGGCATATCGGCCTATTGTACCGCATTGATTTATAAAGTATGAGTGAAAGAATAAAAATCATCACCACAGAAGACGGTTCACACTCGCTCTACAACGAGGACTTGCAGGAGACCTACCATAGCTTTCACGGAGCTTACAGGGAGTCTATCCACGTTTTCATGCTCTATGGACTAGACTCCTGGCTGGCCCGAAATCCGCGAAAATATCCTATCCGCATCTTCGAAGTTGGCTTCGGCACGGGCCTCAATGCCTGGCTTAGCCTAGTATGGGCTGAGCAAAATCAAATCCCAGTGCTTTACCATACCATTGAGCCCTTTCCGGTCCAAAGCGAAATCTACAAACAGCTCAACTACATCGAGCACGATCACGGCATCTGGCACTTTCACAAGTATTTTGAAGCCCTTCACCAAGCCCCTTGGGGCGAAGGCGGCCCCGTGTCGGAATATTTCAATTTCAAAAAAGATCAAGTCACTCTGGAGGAAGCACAACTTTATCCTGCAGATGTTGTCTTCTTTGACGCCTTTGCTCCAAGCAAGCAGCCGGAACTTTGGGCCAAGGAAGCTTTACAAAAGGTGACCGAAATGATTCGCCCCGGCGGCCTATTTACCACTTACTCCGCAAAAGGCCAGCTTAGGCGAGACTTGAAGGATCTTGGACTCGAGGTAGAAAGTCTTCCAGGACCTCCCGGCAAGAAGGAAATGACGCGAGGCTGGAAGCCCGTGGACAGTCGCAGTTATAAGTAACATGTACACTTGTCCTAAAGTAGGTTGCTACAAATGAAGTCACTAAGCCCGCTTAGAAGAATAACTTTGCCAGTCTGAGAAGAATAGATGAGCTTTCATCCAAGCCGACATTCTGGCTTGTATTTTGTTTTTAGCAATGATAACAAACTGAAAAAACCATGTTTATCCTAATTGTCGCGCTTCTATTCACTTTTCAAGAACCCTCTTTGGACGGAGCCAAGCTCGAACGGATGGTACAAGAACGGGATCAACTCCATGCGGAATGGAAAGCCTCTGAAAGCAAAAAGTCGGGGATTTTCGGTAACCGGACCAAAAAGGACATGATCGAAACCAATGAGTGGCTGGAGCGCATCCTTGCCAAAGACAATCAGATCATGGATGAGCTCCGCATGATTGGCTCGATCGAGACGACCACGATCTCACAGGAGAAAGAGGACTACAAATCCATCACCCTGACTTTGGAGCAGGATGTGCAGGCGCTCAAGAGGGCCCTTGCAGAGCGGGACAAGGAAATAGAAAACAAACTTACCGAGCGCAGGGCTATCGAATGGTCCCTGGTTGTATTTTTTCTTTCGACTCTTGGACTGGTCTATTGGGTTTACAAGCTGAAAAAAGCCTAAAAAAACGAAGGCCTCCAGCACGAGTCAGGAGGCCAATCGGTCTATGGTCTGTGGTTAATTGATTACACGTAGTTGTTCAGCATCACAGGCATCACGAGCATCAGGATGTCTTCGTTAGTATCCTGCTCGGCTGGTAGGATCAAGCCCGCACGGTTTGGAGCGCTGAATCGCAAACTCACCTCTTTGCAGCTCAAGTTGTTGAGCATCTCCACCAGGAATTTGGCATTGAAGCCGATTTCAATATCCTCACCTTCATGCTCGCAGGAGAGTCTTTCGTTGGCTTCATTGGAGAAGTCCAAGTCTTCCGCGGAGATCATCAATTCACTACCGGTCAGCTTCAGTCTTACCTGATGCGTGGTTTTGTTGGCATAAATCGCGATTCGTCTCAGGGATCCAAGCAGTTCCAAACGATCGATGTTCATGCGGTTGGGATTGTCCACTGGAATGACATTCTCATAGTCAGGATACCTCTCGTCGATGAGACGGCAGATCATCTTGATGCTGTTGAATTTGAAGTAAGCGTTGGATTGGTTGAATTCCACAGTGACCGGAACATTTTCGCTTGGGAGCGTAGACTTCAGCAAGTTCAGGGCCTTTCTGGGAATGATCAGGCTGGCTCCGTTAGGAGAGGCCACATCCACTCTTCTATAGCGGATCAATCGGTGGCCGTCAGTTGCGACGAAGGTAGCATTGGTCGCGCTCAGATTGATATACACGCCGGTCATAGCAGGTCGAAGTTCATCGGAACTCGCCGCGAAAATGGTATTGGAAATAGCCGATGACAGCACCTCAGTGGACATGTCCACCGTGGTTGCATTATTGACGGTCGGTATTTTCGGGAAGTCGGTGGCATTTTCTCCTGCAAGTCTGTAACGACCGTTGTCTGAGCTGATTTCCACAGCATAGGTATCGTGATCAATGCTGAAGGTCACCGGCTGTTCTGGGAGATTCTTAAGAGTCTCGATCAGGATACGTGCAGGCACTGCGATATTCCCGTCCTCTTTTGCCTCCACGTGCAATTGTGTCATCATCGAGGTCTGCAAGTCGGAAGCCGTAATGGTCAACACAGAATCTTTGATCTCAAACAGGAAGTTCTCAAGTATGGGAACCACCGGATTTGTTGTCACGACACCGTTGATGGCCGAAAGCTGCTTCAACAAAGCAGAGGAGGAAACAATAAATTTCATAAGAGTATATTTTTTGCAAAGGCCGTATGTAATCTCGCATAATTCAAAGTCTCTTCATCAAGTGAAGATCATCGAATGCTCCATTCATACCGTAGGGCTTAGTATTTAGTTTTTATCCAGTGGGGTAAATTTATAAATAAAATGCTAATTCGACTGGTCTGGGAAATCTTTCCCCGAAATTTTCCAAGCTATTTTTTTGAGTGTCACCCGATTGATTTTTTCCCATATCGAGCCTTTCTAAAATAAAGAATCAATCCACCCAGCACTGCCAAAACCACCACCGGCAATACCACATTGACACCTTGCCAGAAGGCTTTTTGCTGCGCAACCTTCACTCTGTCGAGCGGTCGGATTTGCAGACTGCGGGTGCGAGCTGCGATGATTCCCTCGGGATCAGCCAGGTATTGCACCAGATTTTGAAGCAATTGCCGGTTGGCATAGGTGGTCTGGGCAAAGGGATCCTCTCCCAGCGGAAGCGGCTGACCACCCTGCAGAGGCATCTGGCTCTGGAATACGGAACCATCTCCGAAGACAACAACTTTCCCTCTCCCACTTTCCAAAAAGTCGGACTTGGAAAATCCCTCCGGCACAAAACGGTTTTTGTACAAGGAGGTAAATTCTCCTTCGAGCAAATAGGCCAAAGGCAGATTCTTGCTCGAAAAGGCCTCTACATCCGGCTCCTGCTCCATATCCGCAAAAGCGACGCGCGCAGGTGCGGGGAGGACTCTTTCATTTTCCGATCCGAAGATCAAGGGCGTCTTGCTGACCCCATCCGCCTTTACTGTATCCAGACTGCTTACAAATCTGAAATTCACTTGATCCAAGCCTTTAGTAATCGGATGGGCCTGCACCCTGCCCGCGTTAAAGTAAAATGGCCAAGGCATCGGCACAAGCTGCTGCTGGTTGCCGAAATTACCCCCCATCACAGGAATATAGCTGAAGTTGAGATCCTGAATCAAATCCTTGTTGATCCGGACGCCAAATCTGAAAAGTAAACGGTCCAATTCATTTTCCAGTGGAAAAGAAAAAGTGCCATCACCTGCGGCCTCGCCAAGATCAACATCGACCCCATCGGCTGCCACCACCAAATTACCTCCACCCAATACGTATTGGTCCAGAAGGTAGAGTTCCCGCTCGGTGTAGCTTTGCTTTGGTCCCAAAATAAAAACAGCGGCAAATGAGCTCAAGTCTTTTGGGGATTGAGCTTGGTCCAATGGCACTTTGAATACCTCATAGTTTCCATCCAGCGCTTCTACCATCCCAAAGCCATCGTCTTCTGAGAGTTCTCCGTGTCCAATGATCATCGCCACCGCACTTTTCTCGGGGCGGGTCAGCTTTCGGATCGCGTTGGCCAGTTCATATTCCAGGTTCTCTATCGACGCATTGAGAATCTGTTCCGAGGACATGCCCCGCTCTCCTTTTAGCAACAAAGCCCCTGTCTCATATTCCTCGTCACTGACCAAAACCCCAGGGAAAATCAGCTGGGATTGTTGTCCAGAATTCTGGCTGACAAAAACGTTGGTGGGATTGATCCCGTAGTCGGCCAGAGTGTAGATGAAATCCTCTTGGAGCGAGTCGACTACCGTCAAAGGATCAAAGTATGATACGGAGATCGTATATGAAGAATGGGCGTTGAAAGTACGAACGGTTTCTTCGATGGACTTTTGTAGACGACGCATCCCCCCTGGGAGATCTTCCCCCGTCAGAAGTATATCAACATGTATGGGTCGGTCAAGTTCTTCCAACAGAGCCTTGGTGGCAGGACTGAGCGAGAAGCGGTTTTCCTCAGTCAAATCGACCCGAAAGCGAAGGAATTGCGCTAACAAAGCCACCAGCAAAACCCCTCCCAGTAGGATCATAAAAGCTTTTGCGCTATGGCTTCCGGATTTCCTCATTTATTTTTCAAGATCAACACAGACGCTCCCAAAAACACCCAGACCATTCCAAGCAGGAAAAAGACATCCCTGCTGTCCACCACACCTCGGCTGAGGCTATTGTAGTGATAGCTGAGGCTCATTTCCTCAACCCAATAGGCAGCTTCACCCGTCAGCATCTCCGACAAGGCAGTCAGTCCAAAGTACAGCACAAAGCAGAGGAAAACGCCAAGAACGAAGGCCACTACCTGTTGGGAAGTCAAGGCGCTGGAAAAAAGACCCACCGCCGCGAAAGTAGCTCCGATCATCAACAAGCCAATCCAGCTACCAAAAAAACCAGCCAAGTCGAGGTTGCCCACCGGATCGCCCAGCTGCATGACGCTATACGCATATAAAAGAGTCGGCAGTATGGCAATGAAAACCAAAGCCAGCAATGCAAGGTACTTGGCAAGAATGATCTGAACAAGGGAAAGCGGGGATGTCCGAAGCAGTTCCCAGGTGCCTGATTTCCGCTCTTCAGCAATAGATCTCATGGATAAGGCCGGAACCAAAAAGGTAAACACGTAGGGTGTATAGAAAAACAGGGATTCCAAGTCGGCAAAACCGTAATCCAGCACAGAACTTTCAGGAAACACCCAGACGATCAAGCCCAATGCAACCAGAAACAACACCAAAACCAGATAGCCTGTCAGGCTGCCGAAAAAAGCGTTGATTTCTTTCAAAAAAAGGCTTCTCATTGGATATTGGTGATTTCCCGAAACAGCGTCTCCAGATTTTTTTGGTTTTGGTTGAGGCTGATCAGATTCAGATTTCGAGACGCGACGATTTGCATCAGCTTTTTGCGCGTCTCCATAGGTTCGGAGGATTCGATCAAAAGCATCTTTTTACCCCTCGGGCCAAAGCTGACACTGCCAAGCTCCTCAAACCAACCCAGCTCCATCTCCTCTGCAGTCTCCAAGATCAGCTCCGCTCGTCCCGAGCTCCCCTTCAATTCTGAAAGTGGACAGGCGGCGAGGATTTTTCCTTTGTTTATTATCACCACATCGTGGCATATCGCCTCGACTTCCTGCATGATGTGGGTCGAAAAAATGAGCGTCTTGTCTACCGCAATTTCACGGATGAGATTACGGATATCCACTAGTTGGTTGGGGTCAAGACCCGTGGTCGGCTCATCCAAGATTACCACCTGCGGATCATGGATGAGTGCCCTAGCCAAGCCAACCCGCTGGCGAAAGCCTTTGGAAAGCTGTCCTATCTTCTTGTGTTGCTCTGGGAAAAGGCCGGTTTTTTCGACCAACTCTTTGACTCTTTTCTGGACTTGGGTGGACTTCATTCCATAGAGTCCCCCAGAAAACTCAAGAAACTCCCGTACATAGAGATCGAGGTAGAGCGGATTGTGCTCGGGAAGATACCCGATCTTCGAACTCACCGCTTTCGGGTTTGCCAAGGCATCTTCGCCATGGATGCGCACCGAGCCGGAATCAGCCTGGACGTATCCGGTGATGATCTTCATCGTGGTGGATTTGCCCGCGCCATTGGGTCCCAAAAATCCCAGAATCCTCCCAGGTACGGCCGAAAAACTCACTTCATCGAGCGCTTTCTGGGTACCATAGAGTTTGCTTACCTGGGTAACTTGGAGAGACATAGAAGGAAGGACCAAAGAGAAAATCACCCGCATGGCAGGGGCGAAATCCCCTTTGGTCAGGTCTTGGGCAAAAATAGGGAATGAGGCTGGAAAGGCAAGTTTTCGGCAGCCAGTTTTCAGAAGGCAGGTTGTCCGTACGGATCTCTGACCACGTTGCTACCTTACTGCTTTTTACCCCTTGGTCTGAGCGGCCTGCACTCCACGTCCGCCACAAAATAGTTCGGGTGCGTCTCCAGCGTTTGGACGATTGTCTGCGCCACATCCTGAGGACGCATCATGTTTTCATTGGCCTGGGTACCCTCGATGCTATCGAAGAAATGGGTCTGGGTAGATCCGGGATAGATCGTAGAGACTTTGATCCCAAAGTCCCGCAGCTCCATATACATCGAGTGCGAGATGCCTCTTACGGCATGCTTCGTACCAACATAGCCCGCAAAATTCGCTACGCCATTGAGCCCCGCTATGGAAGCGAGGTTGACAATGTGCCCCTCATCGGCAGTCTTCATCGCGGGCACCAGCCGCTTGCTCACGTAGAAAATCCCGTGGACATTGGTATCAAACATGGACTTCCAATCTTCCGTAGACATCGTTTCAAACGAACCGGCGATGCCGAAACCGGCATTGTTGACCAAGATGCGGATGTCAAAACCTAGCCTGGCGACGGTATCCAAGTAGGCCCTTTCCACTTGGTCTTCCTGGGAAACATCACAACGGAAGAAGTGAAAGTTTTGGTGGGAAAACTCAGGCTCGCTTCTTCCCCAGCCGGCAACGATCACTCCTTTTTCCAACAAAAGCTTGACTACTTCCAAGCCGATTCCTTTACTGACCCCTGTGACGACGGCAATCTTATTTTTGAGTTCCATAGTTTTTGATTTTGTCTAGATAGAAAGGGATATCCGGCACAAAAGTTCTTCTTTGGCGGATTTTCCATGCAGAGAAACGTTTTATTGGCTTCAATTCTTATTTTCAAGCAACCAAATAGCCCACTACCAAACCATCAACTTCTATCTCCAATGAAAAAACTAATCCTTCCGCTGGTATTGCTGAGTGGCGTCGCAGTAGGCCAGACGAAGCTCCGTCCGGAAATTGACCAAAAAGCCGCCGCCCTAGAAGCCAAAGTCATTGAATGGCGTCGAGACATCCACCAAAATCCTGAGTTGGGTAATGCAGAGACTAGGACTGCCAAAAAGGTCGCAGACCATCTTCGTTCCCTCGGGATAGAAGTGCAGGAGAATGTCGCCGTAACCGGTGTCGTTGGCATCCTGCGCGGCGGGAAGCCCGGTCCCACAGTCGCGCTTCGTGCCGACATGGATGCGCTGCCAGTCACCGAGAGGGTGGATCTCCCTTTCAAGTCAACCGTCACCACTACCTACAATGGACAGGAGACTGGAGTGATGCATGCCTGTGGACATGACACCCACGTAGCCATCCTGATGGGCGTAGCCGAAGTACTTGCCGGGATGAAAGACAATCTGCAAGGAACTGTCAAATTCCTCTTTCAACCAGCCGAAGAGGGTATCTATCAGGAAGGGGTTACCTCTTGGGGAGCCAAGCAGATGGTGGAAGAAGGTGTGATGAAGGATGTGGACGCCGTTTTTGGGCTTCACATCGGCTCCCAAATGGAGGTTGGCAAGATTGGCTACCGCTCCGGGCCGGCGCTTGCTGGCGTGGACAATCTGGAAATCACCGTGCACGGCACACAAGCCCACGGGGCATCCCCTTGGTCGGGAGTTGACCCGATCGTGACCTCAGCCCAGATCGTAAACGGACTCCAAACGATAATTTCCCGTAACGTCAACATCACCGCAGCCCCTGCCATCGTCACCGTCGGAGCGATCCACGGCGGAATCCGCCACAACATCATTCCTGAAAAAGTCGAAATGATCGGCACGATCCGCACCTTTGGCGACGAGCAACAGGCACTAGTCCACAAGCGCATCACGGAAATCACCACCAATATCGCAGAAAGTGCCGGAGCCAAGGCCGATGTCAATATCGAAAAACTCTATCCCGCCACTGTCAACGACCCCACGTTGACCGAACTCATGGGGCCGACAATTCTAGCCGCAGCCGGCGAAGGCAACGTGATTACCAATCCGCTGATCACGGGAGCGGAGGATTTCAGCTTTTTCCAGAGAGAAAAACCCGGGCTCTTCATCTCTTTAGGAGGAATGAAAAAGGGAGGCGATCCGACCAAAACACCTTCCCACCATACCCCCGATTTTTATATTGACGAAGGCGGATTTGTGCTCGGCATGCGCGTGATGAGCTACTTTGTAGTGGACTACATGGGAATGAAAAAGTGAGGAGGCGATTGTCTGCCCGATCAAAATCCAAAGCAAAGCCCTTTCCAGAAATCCGGAAAGGGCTTTTTGTATTTCATAGCTTACCAATACGTATCACTCATCAAACCACCAATCAGGAAAAGCCATGATGCTGTTTGGAAAAGCATTGCAACTTAGGCAGGTTGGGTCATACTGATCTCGTGACTTGCCGGGCTCGTAAACGCAAATTTTCTCCAAAAAGTAAGGCACATCCGCCAACGTCGTAAAGATGCGGGTCATCTTCGCCTTGGAAACCTCAAAATACCCCAGTACTACCTCATTTTCGTCGTTCACATTGTATAGATTTCCTTTGATGGGGGCAGGCGGCGTATCAAAAACAGACCCCGTGTTGTTTACGACTTCCCCCACGCGTCTCCAGTATTCATAAGCATCCCTTGAAATACTCAGCTGGCGGACATTAAAGTAGTGTCGGCTGAGGAAAGACTGGTCCACGAGTCTTTTGGCCACGATCTGGCTGGTTTTGCCACTGGGAGCATTTAGCAAATCCCCATTGACCAGTGTGATTCTTTCGGGCTCGGGAAAACCGAAGACTACGCAGAGCGGCGGGGGTCTATTGAATGGATTGGGAAAAAAGGTAAGATCCCAGAAGTAGGCCTCGTCCACTGCCCAGCGAAGGTAATAGTCCCCTACTTGCTCGGGCAGCGTCACGTCGGTTTTGATCACCGCTTGGGCAGCGTCGGGATTGTCCCCCAATCGCGTGCGCTCAAATGAGACACTCAGCTCATCGGAGCCGATCACCTCAGGGATCGCTTGCGGCTCGGATCGGTACACCGCCCCACTCATGACTATCTCCAGCACATAACGCGCGTCCGGAGACTCGTGTACAAAACCGTAAAGCTCGTACTGCCCCTCTTTGGGCTGTTGATAATCCCAAGTTTTGCCAGAGGTCTCGTCAATAAGCTTCACCCATGCCCCGGAAAAAGGCCTTGGTTTGTCGTCCATCACGTAAATGCTATCCCCCACACTTAGCGGTTCCCGAGCGTTGGAAGTCGTCGTTGACAAGTATACCGTCTGCGTCTCATTCAGATCCGTCAAAAGTCCCGACACGATGAGCCGCTCCCGTTCCGGCTTGTCCAGCTTGAAATTAATCTGGTCTACGCAGGAGTTGAACCCCAGCAAAAGACAAATCAACCCGACAATTTTTATCCTATTCATCGCTGCCTCCAAATTGAATACTATATGTAATTGATGGGAAAATCGAACCCAAAATCGCCAGCCGATAAGGTCTAAGTTGCTGGGAATCCCCGTCTTTCTTCCAGAAAACCGAGTAGGCATTCTTTCGTCCGAAAAGGTTGTAGATGCCGAAATTCAGGCTATCGCCTTTTTTAGAAAACACCTTTTCCACCGTGTAGGAAACATCCACCCGGAAATAATCGGGAATCCGGTACTTGTTGCGAACAGAATAGTCCGGCACGACCAAGCCTCCATTTAGGATGTAGGAGGCATTCACCGCACTTACGGGCCGACCGGTGGAATAATTGACCGAAAAATTGAACAAGCCCCTTGGATACATCTTGCGGCTGAGGATAAAGTTCACCTCGTGCGGCTTGTCGTAGTTGGATGGAAATTTCTCGTTGTCGTTGATCTGCTCCTCCTCATATTGGCTCTGGGAGGTAAAAAACGAGCGGGAATAGGTATAAGCAAGCCATCCGGTCACCAATCCGAGGTTTTTCTTAATCAGAAACTCCACTCCATAGGCCTGTCCATCCCCAAATACCAACTCGGTCTCCATATGCGGATTCAGAAAAATCTGCGCAAAATCCCGGTATTCCACTTGGTTTTGACTCATGCGATAAAAAGCATCAATGGAATACTCCCACTTATTGTCTTTGGAGTTTTTGAAAATCCCAAGCGAAAAATTGTCGGAACGTTGGGGTGGAATATAGCTTGTGCTTAGCTGCCACAGATCAATGGGCGTTGGACCAAAGGTATTGGATACGGACTGGATATATTGGAAAAGTCGCGCATAGCTCAATTTTACGGAGAGTGTGGGATTGAGATTTTGACGGAGTGAAAATCTCGGCTCCAGCCCTGAGTAGGATTTGATCTTTCCTGAGGGAAAGACGGTCTCGCCCCTGATCTCAGCCTCGCTGATTGGAGCGTTCTCATTGTACAAATACACCGTATCCGGACCCAGTTGAGAATAGGTCGAGTAGCGAAGTCCGGCGACCAAACCTGTATTTTTGCCCAACTCATATTCGAGGGAAAGAAATCCCGACAACTCCACGCCTTTCTCCTTGCCCGCTTGCTGATTCTGCACTGCGGATTCTTCATTGAATGGGCTCATTCGCTCGGGCTTCCCTTTGTAGTAAACCCCCTCCAATCCAGCGGTTAGAGCCAAGTCTTCGTTGGCCCAGGTCGCGGAAAACTTCCCCTGCTGATAGCGCATCCCGTTTTCCACCCTTGCGGCATCCACGCCCTCCGGGTCAAAAAACGCGTTGTCAAAATTGCCATCGGCCAAAAGTCCAGCCACGGAAATATTTTCGGAAACAATTCCCTTATAGCGCAAAGAGCTGATCCGGTTGGCCCAGTCGTAGCCAAACTGGTCTGAAAACTGAAAGTCGTCACCGGTGACCAAGGTATTAGCTTCCAGAGAATGGCCATTTCCCAAATCCCAATTTAATCCCACGTACCCATCATAGAAATTTAGACTGCTGTTTTGGATGTCCAAATCGCGGGCTTGGTTGAGTAGCCAGTTGACATTGGACAGCCTACCGCCAAAAATCACCGAAACCTTGTCCTTCATCAGCGGCCCTTCGATCAGGATCTTGCCGTTGGACGTGCCCAAACCCACCTGCCCTTGCCAGTTTTCCTTGCTGCCTGGACGCATTTGGATGTTCAGCGCCGAACCCGCACGACCGCCAAAGGTGGAAGGCAGGTTGCCCTTGTAGAGCGTGAAGGTCTCCGTGACATCGGCATTGAAGCCGGAGAGAAAGCCCAGTGCATGGTTGGAACTCAACACCAAGGCCTCGTTCATCAGCAGCAGGTTCTGGTCCGCCTTGGCTCCCCGGACGTTGATGCCTGAGGTACCCTCGCCCACCGAACTTACGCCGGGCAAGAGCTGGAGGCCTTTGAAGATATCCGCCTCTCCGAGAAAGGCCGGAATGGCTTTCAGCTCCTGCGCGGTCAGCTTGGTGATCCCGGTGATCGGGTTTCGCACATTGCGATCCGGCTCCTCCGAGAGGACGACCACCCCTTCGAGTTCATAGGATTTCTCCACCATTTCCAAGTTGACCACGGCATTGTCATAGAGCTGAATCTTGGTGAAAACGGGAACATTGGACAGGTGTCTGAATACTACCCGGTGTTCCCCCGGCTCGACCTGGAGGTAGTAGGTCCCAAACCGGTCAGTACTTACCCCAGTGAAAAGACCGTCCACATGAATTCCAACGCCCTGAAGCGCTTGCCCCCCTTCTTTCATCGTGATCTTGCCCGTAAGGACGTAGGTCTT
>CAZTJM010000006.1:53626-57159 GCA_964613865.1 uncultured Limnohabitans sp.
CCCTCCACGCCCAGATCGGTGATCGCCGAGATTCCAAAAACCTCCATCCCGGCATGTCTTGCCACCAACACCTCCGGTACTGTGCTCATGCCCACGGCGTCGCCTCCTATTATCCGGAAGTAGCGGTATTCCGCTGGTGTCTCCAGGTTTGGACCCTCAACTCCTACATACACACCTCGATGCAGCTTGATGCCATGCGAATCGGCGATCTCAAAGGCTTTTTCCATTAAAGCCAGCGAGTAGGTGTCGCTCATATCCGGAAATCGGGGCCCGAGCTCATCATAATTTCTACCCCGGAGCGGGTTCTCCGAAAACATGTTGATGTGGTCGTTGATGATCATGACATCACCCACTTCCTGAAGAGGATTCAAGCCTCCAGATGCGTTGGACACCAAAAGTGTCGACACACCGAGCTCCTTCATGACGCGAACCGGAAAGGTGACCTCTTTCATGGAATATCCCTCATAATAGTGGAAGCGGCCCTTCATCGCGACGACCTTCTTGCCCGACAGCGTGCCAAAAATCAGCTTGCCTGAATGACTCTCGACAGTGGAAAGCGGAAAATGGGGAATGTCTTTGTAATCTATCTCCAGTTCTACCTCGATCTGATTGCCCAAACTCCCCAATCCAGTCCCCAATATGATCCCGACTGGAACGGCAGAAGGGTGTAACTTTTGGATAAATGAAACAGCTTCCTGTATTTGTTTGAGGTAGTCCATAGTTTTTTGCTGATTTTCGGGTAAAGATATAAGATTGGTTTAGGCTGAGAACTTTTCCCCCGGCCTGCTTGTATAGGAAACAGAAAATTTACCCCATGATCAAGATCATCGTAGGAACTAACCGACCTAACTCAGTATCGAAGCTCATCGCAAGTCGCTATCAGGAAATTCTTCGTGAAAAAGGCGCTGAATCGGAGATACTGGAATTGGAGCATCTTCCGGCTGACTTTATAAAGACCGCACTTTACGAAAACAACGGTCGCAATGAAGAGTACAACGCCTTTCACAGCCGCGTAAAAGAGGGGAAAAAGTTTGTTTTCATCGTCCCAGAGTACAATGGATCCTTTCCAGGAATCCTAAAATCCTTCATCGACGGGATGACTTACCCGAACACTTTCCGGAACAAAAAATGTGCTTTGGTGGGAATATCCTCTGGAATAGGCGGGGGTGGCATCGCTTTGAGCCACCTCACCGACATCTTCCATTATCTGGGCATGCATGTCCTTGCTCTCAAGCCGAAGCTTGCCAAAATCGAGCAAAATATGTCAGATAACCTGCTCACCAACAGGCTGTATTTGGACTTGCTGCACACCCAGGCAGACATGCTGCTTGAGTTTTAGGACTTAGTCCACATTGTCGTGCAGAAATCTGTTGTTGCCAAGAATCTCGTTCTCGTCATTCAGATTGTACTTGCTGATCGCTGGCTCTGAGCTGTGCTGAGGCTCGTTGAGTACTACGTTCTTTCGCTGGTAAGCAGGTACGTTCATTTTTTCCTTTAGCTCATCAGGGCTTGGGTTGAACACGCGGCTGCCTTTCAGTTTTTCGAATCGCTCGTGCGCTCTCTGAATCGCCTTCTGCTTCATCTGCTCATAGTAGTCGTTGGCAAATACCTGTGGCACAGGCTCAGACTCCTTCGGAAGCATCACCTCAGGCTTTTTGGTGGACTCTTCCTCTAGATCAAAGACGATCTTTTCGGGCTTCGCTTCCACTTTTGGTTCTGCTTTAGGCTCAGGCTTTTCTTCTGGTTGCTGTACGGGAGAGAAGTTGAATTCGAATTCCTCTTCTTTTTCCTCGACCACCGGCTTGGCAGGCGCAGGAGCGGGCGCTTTTGGCAGACTGAAGGTAAAGGTAGCACCACCGGAAATCGGCTCTTCTTTTACTTGCTGGCTTTTGCCTGAGTCCAGGTTGATCACGGTCTTCACCACCTCTGGAGCAGCTACGGGCGTGCTGGCTACCGGACTATTAAATGCCGATACGATGCTGCCGTTTTCCTTGGCTCTGGTCTTGTCGGACAGCTTGTCCATCTCAAAGCCAGTCGCAATCACGGTCACGCGGATCGCCTTGCCCAGCTCCGGATCGATACCTTGACCGAAGATGACCTCGGCATTATCACCGGCCTTCTCCTGAATGTATTCGGTGATCTCGCTGAGTTCGTCCATAGACAATTCCTCGTCTTCGCCGGACATGATGGAAAGAAGGATTTTTTGAGCTCCTTTGATATCCACATTGTTGAGCAATGGAGAGGAAATCGCGGCGCCAGCTGCGCGGATGGCGCGGCCTTCGCCTTCTTCGGTAGATGATCCCATTACTGCAGCTCCGGCATCTTTCATGACGGTCTTCACATCTTCAAAGTCCACGTTAACATCCTGATGGATGGTGATGATCTCGGCAATGGATTTTGCGGCGGTAGTCAAAATATCGTCTGCCTTGCTAAAAGCAGTACGGATTGCAAGGTTGCCATAGATCTCACGCAGTTTGTCGTTGAGAATCACAAGGACGGTGTCGCAGTTTTCTCTTAGAGACTCGATACCAGACTGCGCCACAGCCATCTTCTTTTTGCCCTCAAACATAAACGGAGCCGTCACGATGCCTACGGTCAAAATGTTGAGTTCCTTGGCAATCTTGGCCACGATAGGAGCAGCACCGGTACCTGTACCACCGCCCATGCCGGCAGTGATGAACACCATCTTGGTGTTGTCCGCCAACAGCTCGCGGATTTCCTCTTGGGACTCGATGGCCGCGTTTCGGCCTTGCTCAGGATTAGCTCCAGCTCCGAGGCCTTCGGTCAAGTTGGCTCCAAGTTGTAGTCGCAAAGGCACAGGACTGGATTTCAGGGCCTGGGCATCCGTGTTGACCACGACAAACTCCACATCTTTGATTCCCTGGGAATACATGTGGTTTACGGCATTGCTGCCGCCGCCTCCCACACCAATTACTTTGATGATTGACTTTTGGTTTTTTGGAAGGTCAAATCTGTAATCTTTCATGTTATCTGACATATTTTATGGTTTGGTGAAAATTTTCAATTGTGATGTTTTTGACTAAAAAAGGGGTAAAAAAGGAAGTAGTCCGCAAGGCTGATTACCTCCCCAATCATAAGCCCTAGTGATTAGTACTCTTCTCCGATGTCGTCTGAAATGATCGTTTTCAATCGTTCGGTAATGCTCTTGAAGAAGTTGGAAGCAATGGCCTCCCGCTTGATCATATTCTTTGGGAGCGCGCCGGAATTGGCCACGCGCCGTCTGTATTTTTCCTCCCGGTCATCCAAGGCCTTGAAGCCCGCCAGTACCAGTCCCACTGAAGTGGCATACATGGGACTCTTCACCTCTTCGATCACCGACTTGCCCAGATGCTCGTTGGGATAGCCGATGCGAGTGTCCAGTCCTGTCATGTATTCAAAAAGCTGGGAAATGCACTGAAGCTGGGAGCCCCCGCCGGTGAGGACGATTCCTCCAGCCAGCTTTTTGTAGTAGCCACTCTGCATGATCTCGTTTTGGACGATCTCAATGATCTCCTCCATTCTGGCCTGGATGA
>CAZTJM010000006.1:57169-63248 GCA_964613865.1 uncultured Limnohabitans sp.
TTTCGGATGGAAATCTCTTTGGGTGGACGATTTCTCAGTCCCGGGATAGATACGATTTCGTTGGGATTGGCTTCCTCGGCGATTGCCTTGCCAAAACGGGTCTTGAGCAGCTCGGCCTGGTTTTGCATCAGCATGCAGCCTTCCTTAATGTCGGAGGTGATGATGTTTCCTCCCAAAGGAATCACAGCAGTATGTCGGATGATGTTTTCATAGAAGATGGCGATATCAGTCGTTCCTCCTCCGATGTCCACCAGGCAGACTCCCGCCTCTTTTTCCTCATCGCTGAGTACGGAGAGAGAGCTCGCCAAAGGCTCCAAAATCAGCTGCTTGGATTCCAGACTTGCCTTTCGTACACATTTGTTGATGTTGTGGATCGCGGTGGTCTGGGCAGTGATGATGTGAAAATCCGCCTCCAGTCGCGTTCCAGCCATGCCGACGGGGTCTTTGATTCCCCCCTCGTAATCGACGGTGTAGTCTTGGGGCATTACGTGGATGATACTGTTGCCGGGTGGCACGACGATGTTGTGCATGTCGGAGGAAAGCCGACGCACATCCTCCACGGTGATCTCATCCTCAGTCTGGGACCGCATGATGCTGCCGTGCATGATCTTGCTCTGGATATGCTGGCCGGCAATGCCGACGATCACGTCGCCGATATTGACATCAGCCATTTCGGAGCAATCGTCCACGGCTTTTTGGATGGCATACACAGTCTTCTCGATGTTGGTGACGATCCCTCTATCCACGCCGTCCGACACGGCTTTGCCCATGCCAAGCACCTCGAGCTTTCCAAACTCATTTTTGCGGCCGATGATTGCGCAGATTTTGGTGGTCCCGATGTCCAGTCCCACGATAAGATTGTCATTTTCCATACCCAAGCTTTTATTCACAAACAATTTGATTCTTAAATTTCACGCTGATCCGCTCGTAAGCATTCCAGCCTTTTCTAGGTAAAATCTCTTTATAGAGCACTTCGATCCGTTTGAATTTGCTCTCGATATCAAGTGCATTCCCAAACTCGATCACCTGCTTGCCTACTTGCTGGTGCAGGCGGATGTCGTCTTTCTTATTGATCTCCAACTCGGTCACCTGCGCACTCCAAAATTCATCCTCTGTTACAAAGCGGATCAGGGGCATCAGCTCCGGCATTCCCTCCACACTGCCCTGGTCCATGAGCTTTTCGGCATAGTCGCCTTCCAAGATCAGCACTCGGCTGGTATAGGTCGGCGAGGTGGGAATGATCAAGCCCTCGCTCGTGATGTAGCCGTCCGCACCTAGGGGACGTGCGATCCTGGCAATCGGCTCGTGCTGCTGGAGCTTTACTTTTAGTATTCCCTTATGCCCTATCGATGCCTGCACTGACTTGATAAAAGGGTGTCCGGCGAGGCGCTTTTCTACCTCCGCCAAAGGAATTTCGGTCACTGGGAACCCAGCTTTCAGCTCTGGAAAACCCGAGTGGATGATCTGCTCGATTTCCTTGTCTTCGACAAAATACACCCCGCTCACCGCCTCCAAGTCGACCTCAAGTCCCCCGAAGGACTTCAGTTGAGCCTGTTTTTCCACAAAGCCGATGAACCCAACCAATACCAGGCACAGTGTCAAAAATCCAAGCGGCTTCTTCAGTCTGCTGATTTTCATGCTTCCTCCGGTTTTGTTCGCAAATTCATCCACTCTGCTATGCCCGGCACCAACCGATCTATATCTCCGGCACCCATAGTCACGAGGACTTCGGGTTGGGATTCCTTCAGGTATTCCATTACCTGCGCCTTGCTTATCAAAGTTTTTTTCTTGGCTTTTATTCCGTCCAAAAGCATCTCAGACGTCACCCCCGGAATCGGCAGCTCACGTGCAGGATAGATATCCAGCAAGACCACTTCGTCCGCCAGAGAAAGGCTTTCAGAAAATCCCGGTGCAAAATCCCGCGTCCGCGTAAAGAGATGAGGCTGGAAGATCACCGTCAGGCGCTGGGCAGGATACATTGCCCTGACCGAGCTCAGACAGGCCTTGATCTCCTCGGGATGGTGGGCGTAGTCGTCGATGTAGATATGACCTGGTACAGCCGAATGAATCTCGAAACGGCGTTTAACCCCACGGAATGATTTGACGCCGGCACGGATCTGATCTTCGGTAGCTCCATGGTCCACGGCTATGGCGATGGCTGCCAAGGCATTTTCCACATTGTGGAATCCCGGAATTCGCAGCTCCAATCCTTTGATTTGCATCTTCGGACCAGTGTAGTCGAAGAGGAAAACACCGGGCTTGGCGATGATATTCTCGGCATGGATGCCGGAGGATCTCAGTCCATACTCCCTGATTCCAGCAGCGATCCCAAGATTTTCACCTAAGCGATACCATGCATGGGTCTGGATATAGAGCTTTCCTTTCTTATCCAAAAGCTTGATAAAGTCCCTAAATCCCGCCAAGATGGTCTCTTCATCGCCATAGATATCCAGATGATCCGGATCGGCGCTGGTGACGACAGCTTCGTTGGGAAAAAGTCTCAGAAAGGAGCGGTCAAACTCGTCGGCTTCCACCACGACTAAAGTCGGCTCTTTTGATTTACCAGGGAGGATGAGATTGCTGTTATAGTTTTGCGTGATTCCCCCCAAGAAGGCCGCCACAGGCTTTCCTGCTGATTTCAGAAGATGAGCCACCAGCGAAGAGGTACTTGTCTTGCCGTGCGTTCCGGCCACCGCAATAGTGTGAAACTCTTTGGTGATCATTCCCAATACTTCTGAGCGCTTCTTCAGCGTATAGTGAGCCTGGAAGAAATTCAAAAGAACACTGTCTTTTGGAATGGCAGGAGTCCACACCACCAAAACTTCTTCCGGATTGGTGGTAAAGTCAAACGGAATCTCCACCGTTGAATCCAGAAAGCTGATCACCATGCCTTCTTTCTCCAACTCCTCTGTCAAAGGCGAAGGGGTCTTGTCGTACCCTGCGACAGGGAACCCTTCATGACGAAACCATCGGGCCAAGGCACTCATGCCTATGCCGCCGATTCCGAGGAAGTATACCTTGTATATGCCCTTAAACATCATTTGACGAGTTTTTCGATTTCTACCACGATGGCATTCGCCGCATCCGGCTTTGCCAGTTTCTTTATATTCTCCCCAAGTGTTTTCACATACTCGGGGGTTTGCATCAGGCCATCGACCTTTGTTTTAAGTCGGCCAACGGCTTCCGAATCCCGAAGCAGCAATGCTGCTCCATGTTCTACATAAGCCATGGCATTCTTGGTTTGATGGTCTTCGGCCACGTTAGGAGAAGGGATGAAGATCACCGGCTTGCCCACCAGACTGAGTTCCGAAACCGAGAGCGCTCCTGCTCTGGACACGATCACATCCGCCGCTGCATAGGCCAAGTCCATCTCTCGGATGAATTCTCTCAAGTGAATGTGTTTCAATCCAGATTCCTCCAGCTTAGCCAGCATCTCCTTGAAATAGAATTTGCCGCACTGCCACAGCACCTGAAAGCCTTCCAATTCGAGGTTTTTCATGTCTTGCAGGACCGCCTGGTTGAGAGTTTGGGCTCCCAAAGAGCCTCCCAAAACCAAGATGGTCTTGCGGTCAGCGGCTAATCCAAAAAGCGCAATTGCCTTTCCTTTTTTTCCTGACAAGTCCAGGATGTCCTTCCTTACCGGATTTCCGGTAACCCGGATCTTATCAGCAGGAAAGAATTTCTCCATATCCGGATATGCCACGCAGATTGTATTGGCCCGCTTTGCCAAAAGCTTGTTGGTCAAGCCGGCATAGGAGTTTTGCTCTTGCACCAGCGTAGGTATTTTCTTTTTTTGTGCTGCGTAAAGCACCGGTCCGCTTGCGTACCCGCCGACTCCGACGACGGCATCAGGACGGAAATCCTTGACAATTCTGGAAGCAATCCTCAAGCTTTTCAAAAGCTTGACAGGGAAGCTCAGATTGTCCAAAGTCAAGCTACGCTGAAGTCCCGCTACGGGAAGGCCCTTGATTGGGTAGCCTGCTTCAGGCACTTTCTGCATCTCCATTTTCCCCAAAGCACCCACAAACAGAATCTCACTGGAAGGATGTTTTTCCTTCCATGCGTTGGCAATGGCAATGGCGGGATAGATATGTCCGCCGGTGCCTCCACCGCTGATGAGAATTCGATATGTTTTTGGCGTGTTGATGTTATTTAGGGTTTATGCTGTTCTCAATCTGTTGTTTGTTCGGTTCATCTCCGGAGCGGGGGCGCTAACCTCATCGGAATGGTCCCCACGGCTTACACTCAGGATAATCCCCAAAGCCGTCCCGGTGAATACCAGCGACGTCCCTCCCATACTCAGGAGCGGAAGCGGAAGACCTGTGATCGGCCCCAGTCCTACGGCCACGGCCATGTTGACCAGGGCTTGGATAACCAGGGCGAAACTCAAACCTGCGGAAAGCAATCCTCCGAAGGCCTTGTTGGAATTGGCGACGATGCGCATGCCTCTGTAAAGCAAGGCGAGGTAAAGGAAGAGCACCGTGGCTCCACCCACCATGCCATACTCTTCAATGATAATGGCGTAGATAAAATCCGAATAGGGGTGCGGAAGGGAATTGCGCTGCTCGCTATTGCCCGGACCTTTACCAGTAACCCCGCCGGTTGCAATCGCGATATACGACTGCTCCGCCTGGAAAGGGATCTTGCTGTCATCATCCTTTGATTCCCAAAACGCTTCGATTCGTGACCAAAACGTCTCTCCCCGCTGTCCGGTAAAAACCGCGATCGTCAGTCCCAGCATTCCGACCATGATGACCAGTCCGAGGTATTTCACCGGCACTCGACCGATAAACATGATCAAAAGACAGGTAACCAAAAGCAAGATCGCCGTCGACATATTGGCCATTCCGATCAGTGCGCAGATCACTCCGATGGAAAGTATTATAGGCAGGAAAGTCCCGGTGAAGTCTTTGATGTTGTTTTGCCGCTTGGCCAGCATAGCCGCCAAGGCCGCTATCAAAGAAAGCTTGGCCAGATCCGAAGGCTGAAATGCCTGATTGATCACCGGAATCGTCAGCCAGCGGTTGGCGTCGTTGATATTCGACCCAAAGAAATAGGTGAATGCCAGCAACGGAATGGACAAATACATGAATAGCCGCGCGTAAAGCGCATATTTCCTGTATGGCATCTTGTGGGCAAGCCACATTACAAACAGGGAGATGAACACGAGGAAGGAATGCCTAAACAGATAAAGCTCGGTATTCCCGCCTGCTGTCTTATAGGCCAGAGTCCCGGTCGCGGAGTACACCACCAGGATGCTGAACAAAGACAGCAAGATTACGATGGCCCAGATGATGGGATCGCCCTTAAACTGCTCGTCTATCCATGCCTTCAGTGCTGTCATGCGTTTTCTTTTTCTATCAATCCCAAAACCGCGGATCGGAATTGCTCCCCACGGTCTTCATAATTCTTAAATAAGTCGAAGCTGGCACATGCCGGAGAAAGCAAAACAACTTCTCCCGACCCTGCCAGCTCCTGTCCCCAAGCCACCGCCTGGCGTATATCCTGGGTCTCTTTGATCTCCGAAACAATTCCGGAAAAAGCGCCCTTGAGCTTCTCGTTGTCCTTGCCAAGGCATATCAGGGCCTTCACTCTTCCGTGCGATACCAAAGGCTTCAAGACCGCGTAGTCATTTCCCTTGTCTACTCCTCCAGCGATCCAGACCAAAGGTTCGGAATAGCTCGATAGCGCATAAAAAGTCGATTCCACATTGGTTCCCTTGCTATCGTTGACGAATCTAACTCCGTCTACCTCTCGAATCAGCTCCATGCGGTGCGGGGCATTTTTGAAAGAGCCAAAGCCTGCCAGCAACTGCTCTCGGCTTACTCCTGCCAACAGGGCAGCAGTACCGGCGCAGAGTGCGTTCAGAATGTTGTGCTTGCCCTCGATGGAAAGTGCCGCTACGGGGATCGATACTGTTCTACCTTCGACGGCATATTCTAAGTTTTCCCCATCGCTGAATGCCCCTTTCGGCTGTTTTTCCACCAATGAAATCCCATGCAATTCGGCTAGAAAGGGCTTTTGCTCCATCCCCTTCTGGGTAAAATAGTCCTCCAGATATACAATCGCCTTTTCCCCG
>CAZTJM010000007.1:0-55851 GCA_964613865.1 uncultured Limnohabitans sp.
TAGGCCCCGACCAGCCGAATAAACAGATAGGAGACCGCCAAAGCTGGGATAAGCCAGATGGG
This sequence comes from uncultured Limnohabitans sp., assembly GCA_964613865.1. Taxonomy (GTDB): domain Bacteria; phylum Bacteroidota; class Bacteroidia; order Cytophagales; family Cyclobacteriaceae; genus Algoriphagus. Next base: position 63 of record CAZTJM010000007.1, read on the forward strand.
ATGCTCTGCAATGCCGAGGATAAAAAGTGCACCAATGCCAAAAAACAACAAGACCCGCAAGAGGGATAACTTGGCGGCCTTACTCCTGGCGACAGCAAGTTTGGTATCCAATCCCTCCCGCTCAAAATCAAAACTATTCATGCTCAAATATAGAGATAGCCGACATCGTTCATTAAGAAAATTAAACCTATAGGACAATTCTATGGTAAAAAAAGACGATTTTAACAGCCACCCTTTACCCTTCTGAATTATGAAAAAGAAAAAGAACCAGCCTATCGCCGAGGAATGGGACCTTAGTGAAGGAATGGGAATCCTGCCCAATGACATCGGCCTGACCCAAAACATAGGCTGCGTGGGAGGCAAGAACCCAAAACCCGAGAAGCAGGAAAAGAATCAGAAAAAATAAGTCGTAACTTTCGAAACTCAATCTACACATCACCATGAAATTCAGATTATTACACCTAATCAAGCCAGCCCTCTTTGCTGTGCCCTTCCTTATTTTTTCCTGCAGTGAAGATGAAGACCCCGTCGATTCCGAGCCCAACCTCATGGTCGTGGAGGAGCAATTTGAAGTCAATGCTGCCTATGAGGATACCGATTTGTTGACTCTCGACATTCTTCAGAGCAGTGGATTGGGTACCAGGACGCAGTCCGAGGCGGATATTTGTGCCAACACCGTGGTGGAACACAATGAAGGGACAAAAAAAATCACCATCGACTTTGGCGCGGGATGCACCAGTCCAAAAGGAGTTGAGAGAAAAGGCAAAGTAATTCTTACTTATTCCGGCACCAATTTCCTCCAGCCCACTACCTCCATCGTCACTACTTTCGAAGGCTATGATGTAAACGGAATCAAGATCGAAGGATCCCGCACGCTCACCAACGCCGGCTTCAATATTCTCACCAGCAGCCTCATTCTCAATGTAAAAATCGAAAACGGTAAGCTGACTTGGCCTGACAACTCCTTCGCTACCTACACCAGCACCCAATCCAGGGTACTCACTCTTGGAGCAGCAGGCTATCAAATATCGGTCACGGGAACTTCCTCGGGCAAAAGCAGGGAAGGTGTCGACTATACGGCTTTGGTGACGGATCCACTGATCGTGGATCAGGAGTGCGTGAGAACAGGAGTTTTCGTTCCGAGTGCTGGTAAGCTGGATTTTGTCGTTCAGGGAATTACCATCACGGCTGATTTAGGATCGGGAACCTGCGACAAAACTGTAACCGTCAGCTACCCGGGCGGGTCGAAGGAATTGACAATGGACTAAAAGTCCGACATCCCATCCAAAAACGGTTAACTTTCGGGCTAACCGTTTTTTTTATGGAAAAGAAACTGATCAATGGCTTCGAGCATATCGCCTACAGCCGGCCGGACATCAGCATGGAACAACTGAGGGAAAACGCCTTGGATTTTTACCAAAGCATGAATCAGCGACGAACAGTGAGGGAATTTGACAGCCGCCCCATTCCAAAAGAGGTAATCGAACAGCTCATACTCACAGCAGGCACAGCTCCCTCAGGAGCGCACAAGCAACCCTGGACCTTCTGCGTGGTTGAAGCTCCCGAAATCAAACGGAGGATCAGGGAGGCCGCCGAGGAAGAGGAGAGAATCAGCTATTCCAGCCGGATGCCAGATACTTGGAAAGAAGACCTCAGGCCCCTCGGCACTGACTGGCGAAAGCCTTTTTTGGAAGAAGCCCCCTGCCTCATCGTAGTTTTCAAACAATCCTATGGCATCCATCAGGGAGAAAAAGTCCAACACTATTATGTGTCCGAATCCGTCGGTATCGCTTGTGGATTTCTGATCGCAGCAATACACCAGGCAGGCTTGGTAACGGTCACCCATACTCCGAGCCCTATGAACTTCCTAGGCGAGATATTAAATCGCCCACCTCATGAAAAGCCCTTTTTGCTGCTTCCTATTGGCTTTGCCAAAAGGGAAACGTTCGTACCCGCAATCAGCAGAAAATCCCTCGAAGAAATCTTGGTCCGCTACTAGCAAAAAAATCCCCCAAACCAGCTCCCTGCCAATTGGGGGATTTAAGAGTCGCTGCGAGCTTAGTCGTTTTTTGCATATACCACCCGCTGAGGAAATGGTATTTCGATCTCATTGCTATCGAAGGCGGATTTGATCTTCTCCATGGAGTCAAAATAGACAGGCCACAAGTTGCCAGTGTCTGCCCACGCCCGCACGACCAAATCCAGGGAGCTATCTCCAAAATTTTGGAGAAAAACCACAGGCTCCGGCTCGGCGTGCACCCGCTCATCTTTCTTTAGAATATCAAGAATAACTTCCCTAGCCTTTTGCAGATCGGTACTGTAGGCAACTCCGACCTTGATATCTACGCGCCTAGTAGGCTGTGAGCTGTAGTTGACCACTTCCGAGTTGGCCAGATTGCCATTGGGAATCACAACTTCTTTGTTGTCGAAGGTATTCAGGTGAGTATATAGAATGTCAATCTTGGTCACGGTGCCCGTATTCCCTTGGCCTTCTATCACGTCTCCCACTTTGAACGGCTTAAAAAGCAAAATCAGCACGCCCCCTGCAAAATTGGAGAGGGAACCTTGCAGCGCCAAACCAATAGCCAAGCCTGCTGCACCCAAGATCGCAAGGAAGGACGACATCGGCACGCCCAAGATCGTGGCGATTCCGATAAAAAGGGAAACATACAGGAGAGCCTTGACCAAGCCCACCAAGAAGGTGTTCAGAGAGGGATTGGCTTCGCGGGCATTGAGGACTTTCTTAAAACCTTTGACCAGCTTGTTGACAATAAACCGCCCGACGATGTAAAAAAGAAGAGCGTAGATGAGCGAGGGTACAATCCTGTAGATCAGCGCGATTCCCTGATCCAAAAGTGATTCGATGGTTTCCGGGGAAAGTTCCATAGCGAAAATTATTTGGTTGTTTAAATTAGAATACGATCAAAATTTGCCATCTAAAAGCCCAAAACCAACGGATTTCGAAAGAATCTATTCCACAGATCTTAAAAATCCGCTCCCAGTCTTCTTTTCTGAAACTTCTCAACACCGAGAGCGACGCATCATTCCGTACCATGGCAGATTTGCTAAATACACGGGTCAAAAGCCGAATACTGTGAAAAGCGAACCAGTGACGGTGAAGGTCATTGATGACGATGCCCAGGGATGCTTTGGCCCGAAAAGCTCTAATCAGGCTGGCCAGTTCCTGATCGGTAAAGTGATGGGTAAAGAGGGTACAAGCTATGATGTCCACTTTTTCCCTGGGAAAATCGGGATCGAATACGTTCTGTACCTTCCAGCTAACATTCGTGACTTCCTTCAACCTTATTTTTGCCAAGTCTATAATGTTCGGGTTAGCGTCAATCCCGATAAAATTAACTTTCAGATTCTGTGACTTGGCCCATCTATCCATTATGCCAATCATATCTCCCCCGCCGCACCCGATATCTGCAATCTGGTAAGATGACTGTGGGCGAAGTTTCATGAGTTTAGCCAATCCATTGGTGCTGACGTAGTTTCCTCCCAGCCATCTATTGATCGTCTTCAGCTCCCGGAGTGTCTGCTCAAGCTCTACTCCGGAGCATTCGAGGTTGTCCATGAGCTCCTTTTCCCCGCTCCGATTTTCAAAGATGCTCATTGCTTCACGAGGTGTAAAGTCTCCAAAGTCAGCCCTGGGCCAAAACCCATCGAAAGGATTTCCCCTTGGACACTTGGATCTTTCATCATACGATCCAACACAAACAGGATGGAGGCGGAGGACATGTTTCCGAATTGCCGCAGCACGTCCGAAGCATGGAAATTTGCCTCTGGCCCAAGTTCAAATGCCTCCTGTACTTTTTGCAAAATCTGTTTTCCTCCAGGGTGGATCGCAAAATTCTGGATTTTGCTCAGGGCAAATTTCCTTTCGAAAACGTTTCTGAGTTGACGGATTCCTTGATCCAAAAGCATAGGGATGTATTTGCTCAGCTTCATCTCAAACCCAAAATCCCCAATTCCCCAAGCCATATCCTGATCTCCATTCCGAAGCACCTGACTAAGGTAGGACTTGATTTTAAGGCCTTTTTTCGCATTCATCACCAAGGCGGCGGCGGCGCCATCCCCAAACAAGGAATTGGCAAGCTGGTTGTCTTCCGAAAATTCTTTTTGAAAATGAAGCGTGCACAGCTCCACCGAAACCAACAAAACTTTGGCATCGAGCTCAGACCTCAAGATTTTATCCGCAAGTTTCAATCCGGTAAAAGCCGCATAGCAACCCATGAAATGCACACAATACCGCTCCACAGAATCATCCAATCCCAGCCTTTCCATCAACTGAAGCTCCACTCCGGGCGCGACCATTCCCGTGCAGGATACCAGAATCAGATGAGTGAGTTCTTTTGTATGCACCCCTGCCTGCTCCAGACAGGAAAAAGCGGCCTTGGCAGCGAGATCCGGTGCAGCTTTCTGAAAAACCTCCATCCTAGCTTTTGTCCCCGGAAAGGGCTCTAAGGCTTGGTTGTTGGGAAAAAAAGAAAAATCCTCGACCCTCAATTTGTCAAAATCCTCCAATACACTATGCCTGGTTTCAATACCGGTTTTCCTATAGAGAAACCCCAGCTTTCTGCCTTCCACTTCATCCAGCTGATGAGCGAGCTGCATAAATCGGGCTATTTCGGATTGGGGTATCGGAGCTCCGGGATTCGAAAGGCCGATGCTAACTATGGTCGAACTCATCAGTTTAAGTTAAAGGATAATTTCTAAATTGATAACTACTCCTTAACCATCCAAGCCAGATAAGGTTATGAGGCAACCAAACAAGACATGATTACCAGATCCAGTCTACGCCACCTCCGCATCCCCTTCTCTTTGTTTTTGATGCCGGTATTTCTATTTGCGCTTGGCCTGACTCCAGACTTGAACGGTGACCGAGTGCTGTTGGTTTTTTTGGCGCTTCACCTGTTTCTATATCCGAGCAGCAATGGCTACAACAGCTACTTTGACAAGGACGAAGAAAGTATCGGTGGACTGAAGCATCCGCCCAAAGTCACCGCAGACTTGTATTGGCTTTCCTTTGGGTTTTTGTTTGTAGCGCTAGGGTTGGGGGCACTGATCAGCTGGAGTTTTGCCAGCATGCTGCTGGTCTATGCTTTGGTAAGCATGGCTTATTCTCACACTTCCATTCGGATCAAAAAATACCCCTGGGCGAGTTGGTTTATCGCCGGGTTTTTTCAGGGCTATTTCACGTTTGCGATGTGCTATGCAGGGTTGGGCAATCTGGGCTGGGACACTATGTTAAAGCCCCACGTCTTTATTCCCGGACTTTTGACCAGCCTGATGCTGTGGGGAAATTACCCCTTGACTCAGGTATACCAGCACGGTGAGGACTCGAGACGCGGCGATTATACCTTAAGTCTGAAACTGGGTATCAAAGGCACGTTTATGTTTTCTGCGTTGCTTTTTGCGCTTACGGGAGCTGCCTTTGCCTGGTATTTTATGGATCGAAATCAGACGGGCATTCTGTGGGTCTATCTGGGTGCTATGGCGCCGGTCATGCTGTATTTTCTCACGTGGTTTAGGTTCGTGATTTCCAGCCCGGAGAAATATGCTTCTTATTCTTGGGCGATGGGCATGAACAGCATCTCATCCTTGCTTCTGAACGCCTTCTTTATCTACTATTTTCTGGAAAACACCCAGGTTCTACAGCTATTTGGCCGGTGATCAAAAGGGCTTTCCGTGCGTGTTTTTGATGATTTGCTGCGCAAAAAAAGGGCTACTCCGGATGAGCTTCCCTGCAAAAATGGAAACTCCCCTTGCCCCAAACAGTCGCTGGAGGTGTCTGCCGACCCAAAGCCGCCTGCGAAAAGCGGCGTTCCAAGATTTGGAGTAGATGGTTTCAACTTCAACTCGGTTTTTTCCCAGAAGAATCGCATCCGCAGCCATCTTTCCGGAGTGAATCGCCATGGCCATCCCGTTGCCGCAAAGCGGTGTGATCAATCCTGCCGCATCTCCCGCCATCAAGATGTGCTGCTCGACTGGCATTTTTGGCTCGAAACTGATTTCATTGATCACTTCCGGTTTCTCCAGGAGAAATTCGCTTTCCTGAAAAATCTTCTTCAAAATTGGATTTTTCCATAGAATCTGTCGCTCCATTTCTTCTATCGAACCGCACATACGCAGCTGATCCCTATTGCCGAGATAGCAAAGATTCACCTTTCCATTTTCTATCGCATTGAGCCCACAATACCCGCCGGAAAAATTGTGAAGAGCAACTGTGTCCCGGGGAAAATCGGCGTGGATGTGGTATTTGACACCGATGTACGAACTTCCTTTTTGGATAAAAGGACGATCCAGCGTCTTGTCCAATTTGCTTCGTTTGCCAAAAGCACCGATCACAAATCCGGCTTCAACAATGGAGTGGTCGGAAAGGGTCAGGGCGAACTTTTCTGTACGCTCCTCAAAGGCCGCATCGAACACCTGAATTTTGGTTTTTACTTCCACTCCGGCTGCCTTTGCCTTTTGATAGAGCCACTCGTCCAGCATATACCTGCTGATGCCAATTCCCCCCAAATCGAGGGGAATCCTTACGGACTTTCCCTTGGTATCACTAAACTCGAAATTGGATATCGTGGGTATTTCCAAAAAGTCAGGGTAAAGCTGCTCCCTTTTCAAAAAATCAAGCACCTCGTTGGAGATATATTCCCCGCACACGCGGTGAAACGGATAGGTTTTCTTCTCTATCAACAGGACCCTCTTTCCCTTTCTTGAAAGAAGAATCGAGGAGACCAAGCCTGCCAGTCCGCCGCCGATGACAATAATTTCCTCTTCTGTTTCCTTCAAGAGCCTTTGGTTTGAGGATGGAACCGCTTATCAAAAAACGAGTTTGCCTGTCCATTTATCCCACGGTTTGGAAGTTATTTTAATTCCAAATTTCAACTTACGTTAAAATGAACAAAACACTACCCAAATTACTGAGGAGATCTCTTCTTGTTTTGGGTGTGATGGGGGCTCTACTTACTTCAGAGGACTCATTCGCCCAAAAGAAAAAGAAAAAAGGCAAAGAGCAGCCCGCCCCTACCGCTCCAGCCAGACCGCAAAACGGTGGCCCTTCCAACGGCCCTAAGCCCTATAAAGAAGTCATCACTGCTAAGGCAAAGACCAAGGAAGGTTTGTTTGATGTCCATCAGGTCGACGACAAATACTTCTACGAAATCCCAGATTCACTCTTTGGCAGAGACATGCTGATGGTGGTTCGAGTGGCTAAAACGGCAGACGGAATCGGGTACGGGGGTGAAAACACCAACAACCTCATGGTACGCTGGGACAAAAACGGCGACGATATCCTGTTGAAAGTCGTCTCGGTCAACAACTATGCGGCAGATTCCCTCCCGATATCCATGGCGGTAAAAGCCTCCAATCTGGAACCGATTCTTCAGAAGTTCCCAGTGAAGTCCAGGTCCACCGACTCTACGGGTACCGTAATCGACGTGACCGACCTGTTTAGCAAAGACACCCCTGCACTTGGCCTACAGCGCAACAGGAGAACCCAATATAAGGTAACCCGTCTAGACACTGACCGCACCTACATCGCGCATATCAATTCCTACCCGATCAATATCGAGTCGCGCTATGTGTTGACCTATGCTGCTTCCGAGCCCCCCTCAAATAGCTCGACCGGCTTGATCACTTTGGAGATGAATGCCTCCATGATTCTGCTTCCCAAAGTACCGATGAAGCAGAGGCTCGCGGATCGGCGAGTGGGCTGGTTTGCCAGATCCTATGTCGACTACGGATCCGATCAGCAAAAAGCAGCTTCACGCCGCTACCTCGACCGATGGAGACTGGAGGTCAAGCCTGAGGATATGGAAAAATTCAAGCGAGGCGAATTGGTGGAGCCGGTGAAGCCGATTGTGTTCTACATCGACCCTGCTACGCCAAAACAATGGATTCCCTACCTGATCGCAGGCGTGGAAGATTGGCAAGTAGCCTTTGAGGCAGCTGGTTTCAAAAATGCCATCCTAGCCAAGGAAGCCCCAAGCGCGGAAGAAGATCCGAGTTGGAGCGCAGAGGACGCCCGTTTCTCCGTGATTAGATATTTTGCCTCTGATATTCAAAATGCCTACGGGCCCCACGTATCTGATCCAAGGTCTGGGGAGATCCTGGAGTCCCATATCGGGTGGTACCACAACGTAATGAACCTGCTAAGAAACTGGTTTTTCATCCAGACTGCCGCCATCAATCCCGATGCTAGAGGCGTAAACTTTTCAGAAGAAACCATGGGCAGACTCATTCGCTTTGTCTCTTCACACGAAGTGGGTCATACCCTCGGTCTACCTCACAACTTCGCTTCCTCCGTGGCCTATCCGGTGGAAAAGCTCCGCGACGCGGAATTCACCAAGGAATTTGGCACCGCACCATCCATCATGGACTATGCCCGCTTCAACTACATCGCACAGCCTGAGGACGAAGGAGTGAGCCTGATGCCAAACGTCGGCCCTTATGACAAATACGCGGTGATGTGGGTCAACCGTCCTATCCCTTAAGCAAAAACTCCAGAAGACGAGCAAGCCATCTTGAACCAGTGGATATTGGACAAAAAAGGCGATCCCGTCTATCGCTATGGCCGCCAAGGAAACAGCTATGATCCTACTGCCCAGTCCGAAGACTTGGGTGACAACGCAATAAAGGCCTCCGAATACGGTATCCAAAACCTAAAGCGAATCATGCCTAATCTGCGTGAGTGGACTACTGAAGAAAACAAGCCCTTCAAGGACTACTCAGACTTGGAGGAGATGTATGGCCAAGTGATCACGCAGTTTAACCGCTACATGGGCCACGTCAGAACCAATGTCGGAGGCGTAGAAGAGATCTACAAATCGGCAGGCGAAGACGCTCCTGTCTATATCCATACTTCCAAGGAGATGCAGAAATCCGCGGTGGACTTCCTGAACAAGCAACTTTTCGCCACTCCTAGCTGGATGATGGATGACGAGATTATCTCCAGGATCGGCGACTTCGGTGCGCTTGAGCGTATCCGAAGCATTCAGGCAAATTCTCTCAATGGACTCCTCGAATGGGGTCGCTTGGGCAGAGTGATCGAAAACGAAGCGCTCAACGGCGCTGATGCCTATAAGATCACCGAGCTTTTCGACGACCTACGCAAAGGCATCTGGACTGAGCTGTCCTCTGGCAAAACCATCGACGTACACCGTAGAGCACTGCAGCGCGCGCACATCGAAAAGCTGGAAGAACTGCTCACCGAGAGCCCAAGCCCGGTGCCTGCACAATTCCGGCAGTTTGTCGGACCGCAGATCAATGCCTCCCAGTCGGATATCCGGCCTATGGCAAGAGGGGAATTGAAGACCCTTCAGACTCAGATCAAAGCAGCGATCGGCCGCACTTCCGATCGAATGTCCAAGCTACATCTGGAAGATGCACTGGCAAGGATCGACAAAATCCTAGCGGAGGAATCCGGAAAATAAACACCAAATGGCGCCGAATTCGGCGCCATTTTTTTTCACTTCCTTTTTTTGAGTTAATTTGACCACCAAAGAGAGCTCATGCTAAACCCAACAGCCATATTACAATCCCACAAACTCAGGATCACCGATTGCCGGCTGGACATCATACAGGAATTTCTAGACAAGAACATCGCCCTGTCCCATTCGGACCTAGAGGAGACTCTCAATCAGCAGTTTGATCGGGTGACGATCTACCGCACGCTCAAGACCTTTCTGGACAAAGACCTAATCCACAAAGTATTGGACGACAGTGGCGCGACGAAATACGCACTGTGTTCCCACGGAGAAGCGGTTCACGACCACAGCCATGAACACGTTCATTTCAAGTGCGAAAACTGCGGTGAAACCACGTGTTTGGAGGATATCACCTTACCCCAGATCAAGCTTCCTCCAAGATTTGTAAAGAAGGAAATGAGTTTGTTGGTACAGGGGATCTGCGAAAAATGCCGCTAAAATTCCACCGGTTCGGGGGATTTTGATTTTTTGGGTGCGTCTGATGGCCAAATCACCCCCGGAGGCAAATCGATCTTGGGAGGCGTGAGATTCTCTATCCCCCCATCCCCGTCGTCATTGTTGCTGTTGCCCCTCCGGAGAGAATTTTTTGTCATGGTGGCCACAAAATAAATCAAGATGACATATGCCACTCCGCACATAAATAGATCGATCACGAGACTGTTCATGGCCAAAAATTTTCAGATAAGATAATCGAATGCACCTTCTAAATCAATGGAATAATCCATTTGTTTTCATCCCATTGCAGGATTTATGATTTTATTCGGCTTGCTTAATCAATCCGATACGCGGATATTTGCGCTCTCTAATTAGTCACCGATGATTATCAAAACCAAAAAATACCAGCTCGAGCCGGGCACCTATATTAAAATGGGCCTAAAATCCATCCTCAAGGAACAGTGGTGGGTCATCCTGATCGCTTTGGCGATCTGCTGCGGATACTTTTGGATCGCTTCCATTTGGTGGATTGTTGGGGCCCTGATTGCTTACGGTCTTTACGTGCTGTTTTGGACAATCCAGTTTACAGGTATCACGCAGATGGAGCAAAACAAGGCTCTCTTCCAAAAAATGGCCTATGAAATCGACAGCCGCCAGATCCTGATGAAACTCAACGCCCGTGAAGGCATGCCAGTCCAGTGGAACATGATCAAGCGCGTGGAACTTACCAAAGACGCCTTTGTGCTTTACATGTCCAAAGCGCAATTTATCCACCTACCATTCCGCATCTTCAATACCGAAAACGAGAAGAAATTCATGGAGACAATCCTGAAGCGCAAGGAATTGATCAAGTAAGTTTTCACGACTAGAAACTTGAAAGCCACCCCAAAAAATTGAGGTGGCTTTTATTTTCTATTACCTTGGACCGTTTTCGAAGTAGCTTGCTGGAGATTTTTTGAGCAGTTCAAAGACACGATCCTTTACTAACATCGCATTTTGGTCGAGCACCTCCCTACTTCAGCTTCTCCAAGATCACCTCGATTGCCTTGTCCAATTGCTTTTGATGGCCTTCCAGTCTATCCACAAAGCCTTCATCCATGCGGACGTTCGGCTCGACTCCGTCTTTCTCCAGATTTCGCCCATCCAAGGTGTAGCAGCCCCAAGCTGGAAGTCGGTAGAAAGATCCATCCACCAAGCCTTGTCCCGAGGTGAAGATAATCCAACGGTAGGTCTCGGTTCCAATTATTGTCCCCAACCCGAGATGCTTAAAGCCATGCGCGGTCATTTCCGCATCAGAAAGGGACTGCTCGTTGATCAGCAAGACGATGGGTTTGTCCGAAGGAGCAAAGTTGGGCTGCTTGGTCAGCTTGCCGTCCCGGTATTTCCACTGGAGATAGCTTCGCTGGCTGAGAAACTGCAAAACCTGGTCGTGGACATTTCCCCCTGTATTGTAGCGCAGATCGAGGATAAGGCCTTCGCGGTCGGCCTTGTTGGACACCATGTATTCGAGGAAATGCTGGAGCTCACCTCCACCCATGTTTTTCATGTGTACGTAAGAAATCCGATCTTCTGACTTTTCGTCCACATAGGCTTCGTTGCTGTCCATCCATTCGTCATAAAGCCAAGCCTTCATCTGACCGGTGGAAGCCGGATGAGCCTTGAAGCTGACTTCGGTTCCGCTTCTGTCAAAGGTCAAAACCAATTCCTCTGCTATGGTAGGTGCGGCAAAGTAGGCTTCCCGATTCTTGCCTGACTCGACTCGCACGCCGTTTACTGCCACTAGTTTGTCGCCGGGGCGTACGGGCATAGGCTCCAGATCGGCCGGACTGTGTTTCAGTATTCGGTTGACTACGAAGGGATTTTCTTCCTCGAAGACGATCCCAGCATTCATGGAGCGGGTACCAAAGTATCCCTGTTCTTCCTCCCCAAATGAACTGAAGCCAAAGTGCGAGGTATTCAGCTCACCGAGCATATCGTTGAAAATCGTACGGAGATGCTCGCGATTGTGTACATAGGGCAGAAACTGCGCATATCGATCCCGCAACTCCTGCCAGTTTTCGCCATGGAAGTCCCCATCGTAGAAGTTTTGCTCCATCCCAGCCCAAGCTTCGAAGTACATCTGCTCAAATTCATCCCTGAGTTTTTTGTTGAAAGTCTGGGAAAACTTGATCTCCTCGGTTTTGTTGGCGGCTGGGTCCAAGGTGTGGACTTTTCCGCCTGCCAACAAGTACACTTTGTCTTTGGCCTGCACCAAGTCAAAGCCTCCGATTCGGTCGTCGCTCACTTTTTCAGTTTTGGGTTTTTCAAAATCCTCAAACGTTGTCTTCCATAGCTTGGGATTACCTTGGTCGTGGTTGGAAGTATAAAACACCCAAGTCTTGCCATCCTTTTGCAAGACGACGGGATTGTCCTGCTCACCAAATGACGGCCCAACGAGTTCCAATCTATCCATCAAGTCGCCTGGCGTGATTTTGACTTTTACATCCGACTTTTCGGCCGGGGTCTCTTTCTTGTCTTTGTCTTCCTTGGGCTCTTCTTTGAACAGCTCGGCCACTTTGTCCGACTCAAAAAGCTCCGCAAACTTGTCCAGCTTCATCCGGTAGATATGGGCGCTCGTGGTGCCATAGGGATAGCTGACGTGGGTGCGATCCGACGAAAAATAGATGTATTTGCCATCGGGAGACCAATAAGGGGAACTCTCCGTCACCAGGGTCTCCGTGAGATTGAGGATTTTCTGAGTCGGTCGATGGTAGACGATGACTTCGCGCTCAAAATTTCGGATGGGGCTAAAAACCACGTACTCCCCATCTGGAGACAAGTATGGACTGGGGGTGTATAGCCCCCAAAGTTCGTCCTCTACCAAAGTCTTACTCTCAAGCGTCTTCAAATCGATCTCCCGGATCAAATTTCTGCCGCCTACATAGACGCCAAGCGTCCTATCTCTATTCAAAGTAAGCTGCCGGTTTTTGAATAAGTCGTTGGTGAGTTGCTTTTCCTCGCCGGGATTCTGGGCGGACATAGTAAACCAATTGTGATAGCCCTTCACCGTGCGGGAATAGATCAATGTCTTATTGTCTGCCAGCCACTTCACTTCCTCCACCGCTTCCTTGGGATCGGTCGGTATCTGCTGGATAAACTTCCCCTTGACATCTGAGATAAATAGGACTCCTCTACTCACAAAAGCCATCTTGGTTCCGTCTGGAGAGACATCGAAATGGCTGATGTTATTAGAGACGTTTCGACTAATGTCGCGCTCCAGGGTTTGGTTTTGAAAGATGGCGATGCTGGGCTGTGAGGTTTGTCCGGTGGCTACGTCGTACAAATACACTTGATAATCCTTGCGAAACACGATCTTTTCTCCATTTGCACTCACCTTGGGCCACATGATAGAACTGGTGAAGTCGGTCAGTTTTGTTTTTGTCCCATTTTTAAAAGTATACAGGTTGTATTCTCCGTTGGCCTCGTCTGACTGGAAATAGACGTTTCCATTTTGGTCTATAGTTGCCCCAAAGTCCTTTCCCTCATAGTCAGTGTACTGGGTAAACTTCTTGGTTTCGGGGTTATAGGACTGGATATCCGGATTATACTCCCCTTTGTAGCGCTTGCGGTGTGCAAAGTTTTTGCTTTCCCAAGTCTCGTTAAAATAAATTTCGCCGGTCCTCGGCTGCACGACCGCCCCGTGCACGGTATTGAAGTAGTGTTGGAAAAGGCGCTTGGGAGTCGCTCCGTTTAGATCTACCTCATAAGCAGCAAAGGAATTATACCGATTGGAAGTGAAGTAAATTTTGTCGCTTTCCCAGCCCCATGACTCCACCTCGTCCGCACCGTCATGAAAGGTCAGCTGACGAATGTCTCCTCCCGCCAAAGGCATCAAAAAAACGTCCTTGTTTCCGTATTGCTCGGCTGTAAAGGCCAGCCATTTTCCATCCGGGGATACTGCAGGCCTGGATTCAATGCCCTCCATGGCCGTTAGTCGCAAGGCTGCCCCGCCTGAGACCGGGACTCTCCAAAGGTCTCCCTCATAGCTGAAAACGATCTCCTTGGCATCGGGTGTCAGGGTGGGATCAAGCACAAAATAGGGGTTGGATGTCTGGGCAAATCCAAAGTTTGTCGCACAAAAAAGTCCAAATGCAATAAGCGCTTTTCTCATAAGTAGGGGGCTCTGAAGGTTCACTGAAGGAAAGTAAGTTTTATCCCCGAGATTGGAAAGGGAAAAGGTATGGTGGGCTTTTCCTAGATTTGTGCATGACTATCAAACTGATCGCGATCGGAAAGACAGACCACAAAGCCATCATCGCGCTGGTAGATGAGTACAGCAAGCGGCTGAATTTTTACATCAGGTTTGAGCTCGAAATCATCCCTGACCTGAAACACACGAAGTCACTTACCGAAGTCCTCCAAAAGGAAAAAGAAGGTGAATTGATTCTCAAAAACATCGTCCCGTCCGATGACTTGATCCTGCTGGATGAGCGGGGAAAAAGCTTCTCCTCTGTGGACTTTTCGGAGTACCTTCAGAAAAAGATGAACTCTGGCCTCAAACAATTGATCTTCGTGATTGGCGGGCCATATGGTTTTTCGGATGAGATCTATAGCCGTGCAAACGGTAAAATCTCCATCTCCAAGATGACTTTTTCGCATCAGATGATCCGGCCTTTTTTTATCGAGCAGCTCTACCGGGCCATGACTATCCTCCGCAACGAGCCCTACCATCATCAGTAGGCAGTTTTTTTCAGTAGGCAGTAAGCAGTCTTCAGTCGCAATTAGCGGCATTGGGGAGTCTTTGCCGGAATTCTTAGACCAAACCTTCGGTTTCACCGTCATTTGACCACATGTTGGACACTCAGCGATCACCGAGACTGTCAACTTGGCTCCAATGTTAAGTTTTTGATTGAAATTTTTCCAATGTTACCAAATTGTTAACTTTGGATTAATCGATTAACATTGGCTTCACACCGCATGAAAAAGGTGCTGTTCATACTCGTGATTCTGACTGGGCTGGTTTCTGAGACCATGTCACAGACGAACCTTGCGGAGTATGAAACGCTGAGTTTCGATTCCGAAATGGAAAAGGCCATTTGGCAATCAGAAAAAGAGAGTCCTTTTTCGCTTTTTCGAGCAGTTCAAGCAGAAAAATCAGGACCGGAAGATGCTTGGGTCAGCTTGGTCAATGAACTCGACTCCAAAGCAGCCAAGAACTCCGCTGATGTCAATTTCCTCCGGCACATCTTCCAAAAATCCAGTCAGCGCCTTTTCAAAAAGTACGAGCAACACTCGACGTTTAACTCGATGCTCTCTGAGGGAAGGTTTGATTGCGTGAGCGGTTCGGCGGCTCTGGGTATGTTGCTGGAGCGATACGGATATTCCTATGATATCGTGGAGACTGACTACCACGTATTTATAGTCGTCAACATGGACGGTAAGGAAATAGTACTCGAAAGCACGCTGCCGGTGGGCGGAATGATCACCGCACCCTCGGAAGTGGAAAAGTATTTAGACGCTTACAAGCCGGCCGAATTTGTGTCGGGAAAGGCAATTAGCCAGCGTCTCGCTGGGCCAGAAATCGACTACAGCGACAATTCCATCTTTAGAAAAGTGAGTCTGACGCAGCTGGCGGGACTTCAATATTACAATGATGCCATCGTGCATTTCAACGCCCAGGCCTTCGGCCAGGCAGTTGAGCAACTATCCAAAGCGTATTTGCTGTACCCTTCGGATCGGATTTTGGGCCTCCGTGAGCTAAGCGTTGACTTGGCTTACAAAACCTTCGGCCACGAACTGAAAAAGTGAAAAAGGGCTTCTGAAAATCAGAAGCCCTTTTCTTATCGACTAATGAGTCTCACACCATAAAAAACACCTAAGCTGGGAATCCAGCTTTTCAGTGATGGTGGTGCCCATCCGGTCCGTGCACATGCCCATGCTCAATCTCCACCGGCTGCGCCTCTCTTATCGAAACGATTTTTCCTTCAAAGAACAAATCATAACCGGCCAATGGCGGATTGAAGTCCATATGAACGCCTCGATAGTCCACCTTGGTGATCTCTCCACGCATTTGGTTTCCTTTGTCATCCTGCATTGGGATCACATTCCCAACCTTCAAAAGATCCTTGTTCTTCTTCCCGTCTTCTTTAAAATTGGATTTTGGGATAATAGCTTTTTTGTTGTCGTCGTAGTCGCCATACGCGTTTTCAAAATCAATCGCCACAGTGAAAGCCTCTCCAGCTTCTTTTCCGGCAATTGCTTCCTCAAACTTCGGAAGGACATTTTGATGTCCAAAAAGGAAGTAAAAAGGAGAATCTTCAATGACTGTTTCGTACAGCTCCTGGCCATTTTCACCGTCGTCTACTTTCAGCACATAGGCTACTGCCACGACTTTGTTTTTTTCTGCTTTCATGTTGGTTGGTTATAATATCAGCGAAACAGGTAGCTCAACCCAATCTGCCCCACGAAGTTCTTGCGATCATAGCCACTGACAAAATAAGTTTGCCCGGTCGGATCATTTTCGAGATACCATTTGTAGTTGAGTGTACTCACGTATTGGAGCTTTCCTGCAAGCAAAAAGTCTCCAAACTTCCACTCTGGAGCCAAGGTAAATACCAGATCCACATACTTGTTTCTGATGTCTTTGGAAGCTTCATAGCGGAAGTAATAATAGTCCGCATTGTACTCGATTCGCTCAAACTGAAGTCCAATCTTCTTAAGGCCTTCCACCCAAGCAAGACCGACAAAAAGCTGGTTTGCCGCAGGTCCATTGCCAATACCGAGTGTCTCTCCCTTGTGGGTATAGCCATGCCGCACATGGTCGTGAATATACCAAGTGCGCAGCTGTCGAATCTCCTCGCGGATCGGCTGCCCAGACTGGGTCATTTCGGAACTCAGCTCCAGAAACCTCCCTGGTTTCTTCAACTTCATCAAATGGGCAAATCCAAACGTGAAGGCTCTGCCCTGTTCCGGAGTGGTGATAAACTCCTCAAACTTCCGGCTGTTTCCGCGAGTTCCGTATTCACCGTAGAACTCGAAGCGACCGGCCGGTGCTAGCCATCTGAAAAATCCAGAGCTAAACTGCTGCCGCTTGTCCCGCACTGGGTCAAAAACATTCGAAGGCCCTTTTCTGCCATTGAATATCGGCATCAAATCCCCAAAGGTGGACACATCCTCTCTGTACATGTGATTGACCGATCCATAGCCCAAGAACAGGCCAGGAACCCATTTCGGCTGATAAGTCAGCACCACACCGCCTAAATACCGATTGCCATTTTCCCTTTTCGGGATGTACACGAGATTTTGCTGGAAGACGTAATCAGGCCAAGGCGGCAAAAACTTGGTCGATTTTAGAAAACCGGAAATCACCTGGCCTTCAAACGATCCGATGGGAGTATTAACGGGCTTGCGGGTATTGAGCGTGAAATGGAGAAAGCCTGGGGCGTTGTTTCCCAACAACAGGGAATTTCTTCTTCCGGGACCCCACCAAAGGTTCTCGGTGGAAATACCTACTGAATATTCCTTTAGGTTAAACCTCAAACTTGACTGTCCAGGATAAGCTCGGTTGTATATGCCATCCCCGAATCGCTCAGGCATGTCGATCCGGTTCATGTACTCATAGTAGAACAAGATCGAAGACTGATGCTCAATGGGGAAACCTTGGTAATCCCTGTTTTGTGCCAAAAGAACCTCCGGCTGAAACTGCAAGCTGAATTTCCCATATTCTACATAGACCCCTGGGCTAAAAATCTGCTGCACACCTCTGTTGGGGATAAAAGCCCCCTCATTAGCCGCAGAGGCATAAGTAGAATTATACTGCATTTTGTACACCCCTGGCATCATCAAAAATTTACCCTTGGTCCCGATTCTGCTATGAAGGCTAGAAATGTCCAAGTCAACTACCGAGCTGTCCAGATCAAAGCCATTTTCAATACCAAAAGCCTCGGTGGGAAATATCGGCCGGATCATCCAAGATGAAGCGGAGTCTACCTGCCCCAAGAGCTGCAGTCTCCGGAGGTAGTCATCCAAGACCGGAGTACCTACGGGAATGGTTTGAGAAAAGGCAAGGGGCTTGATCCCTATCAACAAACAAACTAAGGCGACCTTCAGAAATCTCAACTTTGTTCTCATTCCTTAATTGGTTTGGATGGCTACAACTTCGACCTTAGCCAGGGACCAAGATTCGTCACAGATTGGGCTAGGCGAATTGACCGCAGTGAGATCTCCACCCATGTACAATTTCACATTGGGATTGGTATGCTCTATCAACTTGGATATGCTGTACCTGGTGGTATAGTTTGGAGCCTCCGACCCGAAAATGCATAATCCTGGCAAATCGGTCTGAACGGCGCCGGACTTGGGTACGTTTTGCCGGAAATAATCATTGGGATAAGACTGATAAAGACAGTAGGTAGACACGCAGGGAGTATTGGAGAAGGTAGTCCTGAAGACTTCAATGCCGTCGTAACCCATATACCAAGCGTCGGGTCCGCCAAGTCCATCGTCCGAATTGCCATCCCAGCTGTCGTGGACGAAGATATCCAAAGTTATTTTCAGGTAATTGTGAGCTGGTAAGTCCCCGATGTTGACTGCCACCTCATCGTTGTGATAAATACCTACGACGGTGTCGTTATTGTAGACATATAGCTTGGCATTCTCAAAGCCAGCCAGATCCAAATCGGAAAAATCGTTGGAGTAGGCGATTTGTTCTGTTTCCACCGTGGGCAGGCAGGAGGAAATTAGAAAAGCCAAACCCAAAAGCAGCCCAACCCCCAAACTAATTTTTCTCATCTATTCACTTTTATTCAAAAAACACCGGCAAAGAAACAAAAATCTAACCAAACACGAGGCATGAAAGTTAGGAACGGGCCACTGACACCGGTTGGATTGCCTATTTTTGCACAAACCATACGAATCGCTCATGCCCAAGTTCACCATAGTCGCAGGTGCCAGACCCAATTTCATGAAAATCGCCCCCATCATCCACGCTTTTCAACGACTAAAAAAAGCGGGAATTGAAGTAGGATACCGCTTGGTACACACCGGGCAGCACTATGATAAGAAGATGTCAGGGGACTTCTTTGAGCAACTCAGCATCCCAGAGCCCGATGCAAATCTAGGCGGTGGGGGAGGAACCCAAGCGGAGCAAACTGCCGCCATTATGGTCGCATTTGAAAAGGAATTGATGGAAAACCGGCCAAATCTGGTCATTGTCGTGGGCGATGTCACCAGTACATTGGCCTGCTCCATTGCCGCAAAGAAACTCCAAATCGACGTCGCGCACGTGGAAGGAGGCATCAGATCGGGAGACTTGTCCATGCCCGAAGAGATCAACCGCATGGTCACCGACAGTATCACCGACCATTTCTTCACGACCTCGGAGATCGCGAACGTCAATCTGCGAAAAGCGGGTGTCCCTGAGGAGAGAATCCACTTTGTGGGTAACACCATGATCGACACCTTGATGGCCCAGCTCCCCAATTTCAGAAAGCCTCAAGGGGAAATGTTCAATCACTTGATGCCCGGAAACTATTTTGTGATGACCATGCATCGCCCGGCAAACGTCGATCAGGAGCATTCGCTCAAAGCTATGATCGATGCCATACTGGAAGGAATCGGCGGCCTGCCCATTGTCTTCCCCGTACATCCACGTACGGCCAAAAACCTCCAAAACTTGGGCATAAATGCCCCAAACCTCCTGCTATGTGAGCCTTTGGGCTACTTAGAGTTTAACTACTTGGTAAAAAACGCCAAGGGCGTCATCACCGACTCCGGAGGAGTGACCGAGGAAACCTCCGTAATGGATGTCCCCTGCATCACGCTTCGTGACAATACCGAAAGGCCTGAAACCACCCATCTCGGGACAAACGAGCTTGTCGGCACCGATCCAAAAAAACTCAGACCCTATCTTGACAAGATCATGAAAGGCGAGTGGAAACACTACCAGGGAATCCCATTTTGGGATGGGAAAACAGCCGATCGTATCGTGGACACACTCATCAAGACCTATTCATGAATTCCGATCGTGTTGATGAGTTAATCGAAAAACTGGGCCTAAAGGCTCATCCAGAAGGAGGCTTCTATTCAGAAGTCTACCGATCCAGAGAAAAAGTAGTTACTGATGCTGGTGAGCGAAACCTGTGTACATCGATTTTCTTCCTACTTCGCTCAGCGGATATTTCCCATTTCCACAGAATACAAAGCGATGAACTTTGGTTTTGGCATGAAGGGGCACCGCTTTCCGTCCACTTGCTGGGAGAAAAGGGACACCAAATTCTCAAACTTGGACCAGCAGATCAACAAGGCACTTTACCTCAGCATTTGGTAAAAGCGCACAGCATATTTGGCAGCACGGTGGACCATCCCGAGAGTTTTTCGCTAGTTTCCTGCGTGGTCGCGCCGGGATTTGATTTCAGGGATTTTGAGCTTTTCGAGAGGGAAGAGCTACTCGCCAAATTCCCCTCTTCGGTCGAAATCATCCGAAAACTAACCTGATAGACCTCATTGACTCTTTGAGCTGCTAGAGGAGGAATTCAGCTTAGATCGCGAACACGATTTCGGTAAATGACAAAGAGGCTGCTTTATGGGCAGCCTCTTGCTTTATGGTAAGGAGTGGTAGTTTAGAATGAAAACGCGACGTTGAAGTTGATCTTAGTTCCAGGCGCAAGGCTGGTAAAGATCTGATCTTGTGCCTCGTAGGCCTTGAACACCATCTCGCGCTTTTGGTTGAGAATATTCTGCACACCCAATCCGGCCTGGATTCTCTCATCCGCGCCAAACGATTTATTCAGGTTGAAATTTAGCGAGTGGAAAGGCACTGTGAAGGTATCGGTACGATTGCCGAAGCCAACGTAAGTCAGAGTCGGACCCTGCACGTTGTAAAACAAGCCTGCTTCCAAACCAGTCGCGTAGTTGTTGAACGACAAGCCAGTGTTGATGATAAACGGAGCCTGCCCAGCCATCTGACGGGTGTCTTCGATCACTTCTCCTTCTTTAGCGGAGTTTTGTCTGGATCTCAATTCTGACTCGGACATCTTGATCTGGGACTCGGTGACGGTGACGTTGGTATTCCAGGCGAAATTCTCCAGAGACGGTGTGATGAATTTCAGGGATTTTCTGAACTCAAACTCCAAACCGGCCACTGAGCCATCTCCCACGTTTCTTGGCTGGAATGTGCCCGGATCGGACAGGAACTGCACCATCTCGATCGGTCTGTCAAAGGTCTTGTAGAAAGCGCTCACGGAAAACATCTCACCACGCTGCTGGAATAGCTCCCATCTCAAGTCAAAGTTGTTGATACGGGTGGAGGTCAAGTTGCCATCCCAAAGTACTTCGCTGCCGCCATTGGTAGTTTCCTGATAGAGCCCACCGATGAAGGTACGACCGGAAATCGGGTCAAGAATCTCGGCATAGGAGAGTTCCTTGAAGGATGGCCTAGCGGTAGTCCTGGTAGCGGAAAGCCTCAGATTTTGGTTTTCCTTTAGATTATAGATCAAGTTGATCGTAGGGAAGAAATCCAAATCATCCAGCATCTCGACCAGGTCAAACACGATATCACCTGTTTGGTTGGTACCAGTATAATACTGGTTAAACTGCTCCACTCTAAGTCCCACGACTGCCTTCAGCTTTTCTGCCGGATTCAACTCCATGGAGGCGTACCCTCCCATAGTCGTCGCATAGGCTTCGTATTCGTTGGGATTGGTAGGGATAAAGTCCGGATTGTAGCGTACACCGTTTCTGTTGTCAGCAGAGAAAAGGTTTTCCTCGTCCAAGATCTGGTTGGGATCGCCAGTAAGCTCAGTGTCGCCGGTTGGGAACTGAAAGCTTTGGATGTTGAAAAGTCGGTGTTTGAAGGAATAGCTTCCGCCGAATTTAAGCTTGGCATCCCTGTTCCAAAGGGACAGGTTTCTGGTGATATCGCCTTTACCGTTCAGGTTTTCCTCCTGAAGCGATCTCCAGATCCGTGCGGGAAGACCAACTTCAGTGGAGACATTGTTGGTAGGCTGTCTGAATCGGGTAAATCTGATGTCCGGATCGTCGATAGTGGAGAGGGTCGGAGCGATCTTCCAGCTCAATTCCCAATCCCTGCCATTGAAGAAGTGCGTTCCCGACAATAGGATACTGGTCAAAGCTCTCTGGCTGTACTCAAGGTTGTATTGCTTGGCCTCAAAGTTTGCCCCCAAATTGGTGTTGACGAAGTCGAAAATACCCGCTTTGGACTCACCGTTTTGAAGATGTAGGAAGTTGAGCTTGTACTTGGATGCATTGGTTTTCAAGGCAATTCCAGCCATTCCTCCAAGCAGTACATTGTTCACCCCGTAGTCGCCGCGCTGTCTCTCCAAGGGCTCCAGCTCTGTCTCTGTATCGCCAATGGGCTTACCGTATAGATTAAACTCCGCGCCCTGGTAGTATTCCGTTTCGTTCTTATAGGTCACTGCGGCATTATAACCCCAGGTCACTTTTGGTCTTGCGATTTGATTTCCAAGAGAAAAAGAAAGTCCAAAATCCATCAAGCTTGATTGGCGAGTGCCTCCCAGGGTTTTGTTGAAGTCACCCAAGATTTGCTGGTATTCAAGGCCTGCTGGGCTGTTTGGATTTCCTACGACTTGGCCATATAGCGGAATGTCAGTTCTTCCGCCGGTTGGAATGGCTCGGGTTCCGTCATCAAAGCCCAACCAATCGGTCTTTCCTCCTTCGTAGGTAATGTAATTTTTGTTGAAGTGCATCGAAGGATTCACTCCTCCAGAGATGCCCAACTTCATGGTTTTTTCCTCAGGAAAATCCTTGGTTTCGATATCTACCACTCCTCCTGTGAAATCAGCGGGAAGGTCAGAGGTAAATGACTTGGAAACGATGATATTGTCTATCACATTGGTCGGGAAGATATCCATCTGTATTGTATTACGGTCAGGATCCAAACCCGGCACGTCCATGCCGTTTAAGACGGTCTTGGTGTAGCGGTCACCCAGACCACGCACATAGACGTATTTGCCTCCTTCGATGGAGACACCAGTCACTCGCTTCACTGCAGACGCAGCGTCACCGTCGCCGATCTGTCGGAAAGTACTCGCAGAGACTCCATCCAAAAGATTGGGAGCGCCTCTTTTTACAGACATCAGGGCAGACTCAGTGGTACGGATCGCAGCAGCTTGGACAGTCACGGTCTCCAATTCGGAAGCCTCTTCTTTCATCAGGATGTCCTGAAGCACATTGACCTCCCCGCCACTAACCTCGACGGAGGTAAGCTCGAAGGTCGTGTAGGAAATGTAGGAAACCTGAATCGTGTAGATACCAGGCGCTACCTGGATTTCAAACTTGCCATCAAAGTCAGTGACGGCACCTGTGGATAATTCTTTGATCAACACAGAAACGCCAAACAACGGCTCTCCGGTCGATTCTTCATAGACTGCGCCCCGGATGGTCCCATTCTGGGCAAAGGCGAATCCTGTAAGCAGCTGGAATAGCACTAGAAGTACAATCGCTACTGAGGTTTTCATGAGGGAATTGGATGCTTTGTTTTTCATACAGCAATAGAAATATTATCAGCAAGAAGGAATCCTGAAAAGAAGGATCCTTGCAAGACCTTCTTTTCAGGATATCCAGTTTTTCTTATTTGAAGTCGGACAATGCGTTGGCAGCGGCAGCCCAAGTCCAGTTTGCAAAGGCAGCTTTGTCAGCACCTACGGTGTTGGCTTGTGCAGCCACGGAGCTAGCGTGGGCAGAAGTGCCGTTTCTGAATGCCTGATCTAGGGTAACACCTTCAGCCAGAGTAGCTTCAAGCTTGGAGAAGGTCAGGATGCCTTCGGCAAAGTTTGCGATGGTATTGTCCCCACTGAGCGACAGGTCACCTTTGCCAGCATTGTTGTTGGCGGAGGGAGCTGGGAAGTTGAAGAAGTAAAGATTTGAGAAAGTACCTCTTGCTCCCGCTCTAAAGTCGGCGAATTCGGAGTTGGGATGACCTTTGATAGATCCGTTCGTCACGGTATGTGCGGCGTTGTATGCGCCTTCTGGTCCATCGATTTCCAAGGCATGGTCAGTGTTGGTGCCGCAGATCACGATGAAATTGTCCAAAGTACCAGCCCAGGATTGATCGGTATCTACCGCATCGTCACCGGAATTCCAGATCAGTGCATTTTTCACGGAAACTGTTCCGCCAAACCACTCGATTCCGTCGTCTTGGTTGGCGACTACTTCTATATTTTCAATCACGGTACCGGATCCTACTCCACCAAGAGTAAGACCGTTGATTTCATTGCCCTCACCGATGTTGGCGCCACCGTGACGGATGGAGATGTATTTCAATACGCCTGAGTTGTCAGCGTCGTCGTTGCCGCCATAGAGACCGTTGATGTCAGAGGCCGGGATGCCTTCGATTTGGGTTTCCATAATGTCACCGGCGAATGAGCCTTTAGCTTTACCCAAAACCAGCAGACCGCCCCAAAGACCTTCCAAGGTAGGATCCAAGTTGGGAGAAGCCACCTGACCAGGTTCGATTTCGTCAGCTATGGAGGTGAAGATGATAGGCTGGGAGGCAGTTCCCTCTGCCATGATTTTCGCGCCTCTTGCGATGACCAAGGCCGTGGCGTTGGCACCAGATCCAGCTTGGCCTTTTACAATAACGCCTGGCTGAATGGTGAGAGTTACTCCTGAAGTCACGGCAATCCTACCGCCTAGCACGTAAACTTTACCAGTTTCCCAAGTGGTGTTGGTGGTGATGTTGGAAGTGATCTCGACACTTGAGCCGTTGTCACCGTCAGTATCGGGTTTGTCGTTTCCTTCAATACAGCTGGAAAGTCCCAAAAGGGATGCTGTGATTAGGGTTAACAGGTAGTTGTACTTTTTCATTTGGTATAAATTGAATTATGGTTTTGCGTTTTTCCGATGCAAAACTGCTTTCAATTTTCCCGGCAAGAGAATTTTGCTGTTTATGGTTTTTTTAAAAATCCAGACAGAATTTAATATTGGATTAACAGTGAAAACAAAAAAAAAGGCTTTCCCTGTGGAAAGCCTTTGAAAGCTTGATCTAATGTTATTTCAATGTTACGGACTTGTTAATTGGCACTTTTTCAAGAAGAGTCTTCACCAAGCTTCTGGTGCTTACATTGTCTGCCTCAGCCTCATAGTTGAGCAAAATCCGGTGATTCAGCACGTCTTCGGCTATTTCCTTGATGTCTTCTGGAAGCACGTAGTCGCGCCCATCCATGAAGGCCACGGCTTTGGCAGCCAGGTTGAGGTTGATACTTGCCCGCGGTGACACACCAAACATGATATACTTGGCTTCATCCCTCAATCCATATTGCTGGGGGAATCTGGTCGCAAACACCAACTCGATGATATAGTGCTCCAGAGGTTCTGCGATGTTTACCGCATTGATCTGGTTTCGAATATCAAAAATATCCTGCTTGGAGAGTATAGGTCTCACTTCAGAGGAATACTGCATGTTAGACATCCGTCGCATGACTTCCATTTCGTCGGCTCTGGTAGGATAGTCGATGTGGACTTTCATCATGAATCTATCCACTTGAGCCTCAGGAAGCGGATAGGTTCCTTCTTGGTCGACTGGGTTTTGGGTAGCCAGCACCAAAAAAGGCCTGTCAAGGGAAAAAGTCGTCTCGCCAATGGTCACCTGCTTTTCTTGCATAGCTTCCAGCAAAGCGGACTGCACCTTTGCAGGGGAGCGGTTCACTTCATCCGCAAGGATGACGTTGGAAAAGATCGGCCCCTTCTTCACCTCAAAGCTGGAAGTCTGCTGATTGTAGATCATCGTTCCGATAAGGTCGGAGGGCAGCAAATCCGGGGTAAACTGGATCCGGTTGAAGTCCAGGTGAAGAACCTTGGCGAGGGTGTTGACGGTGAGGGTTTTTGCCAAACCGGGTACCCCTTCGAGGAGGATGTGTCCGTTGGTGAATAGTCCGATCAGCAGGCGATTGACCATCTTGTCCTGACCCACGACTACCTTTTTTACTTCTTGGATTACTTCGGCGATTTTTTCCTGATGCATGAACTACTGGTATTAGATGCCTGAAACGGCCGGGCTAAAATAGGGGAAATTGTACCAAAGGACAATCTTATGATGGATAAGTGGAAATGTCTTGTCCGGTGGTGGATTTTAGGAAATTTTAAGACCTGCCCCCCTTCTTCGAATGGCCGCGGGAAGCGCCTGTTTTTGCAAACCCAGTCAATCCCAACTGATGATAGACGGTTTTTTCATCCAACTCAAGAATTTCCCCCACCTGCATCCCTGAAATGTTGATTTTCTCCATGGAAAAGCGCACCAAACGCAATGTGGGGAAACCCACGGCGGCTGTCATTTTCCGCACCTGTCGGTTTTTCCCCTCGATTAGGGTGAGCGCTATCCAAGTGTCTGGGATGGAGGCACGGTAGCGGATCGGTGGATTTCGCTCTGGCAAAACTGGGGCAGGGTCCAGGATCTTTGCTATAGCTGGCTTGGTCCGATAGTCTCGGCCGTCGACGTTGATTACCACGCCGGACTGAAGTTGTTTCAACGCCTCCGGAGTGGGGATACCCTCCACTTGGACATAGTAGGTTCTCTGGTGGCCAAACCGCGGATTAAGTAGATGATGGTTAAGCCACTTGTCATCGGTGAGAAGCAGTAGGCCCTCACTATCCTTGTCCAAGCGACCGACCGGATAGACCTCCCGGGGAAAAGCACCAAGAGAGGCCAATGTGGGCCCCTCTCCGGTGAATTGCGTCAAAACCCCAAAGGGTTTGTAAAGGATAAAATAGCTGGCCAAAACTGAATCGCTTAGCTTCCGCAGCCGATGCAGTCAAAATGCGAATCCATGGGCTTCACGCCTTTTAGCTGCATTTCCAGATTGTGGATTTCGTCCCTAGTCTCCATGTCAGCAAACATGTCACCAGTCAATTTCCCTTTCAAAGCTGCAATCGCTTCTTCCAAGGCAAGTTTTTGTTGTTCTGTCATAAAAGTTTTGGTCAAGGTGATGATTGAACGGTTAAAATAACATTTATGACCGAATTGGTTCCAGTCAGATGTAGGATTTCGCTGCAAAAATAACGCCGTCCTCGCCAAATGCAAGTTGGCAAAACGAAAGAGTGAAGCAGCAACTAGCCGAATTACTCCGTGCTAGTACTGATAGAAAATCCGCAGAATAGGGTATTTATTCTCGTCTGACAAGTAGGGAATTTTGTCCATACAATTCAGTTTGATCCTATGAAAAGCATACTTCTAGTTCTCTTCTTTCTCTTTCTAGAGATAGCTCCCGGTTCTGTGTTAATGGAAAAAGACATGAAACTCACCAGTTTCAACAAGAAAAACCAAGGTAGAAAGGCTCCCAAAAAGGTGTTTATTCGGACTTTTAGAGCCTTGTTTGAGGTTTACGAAGAAGATGCAGCGCGGACTTCAGGTTCGAAAAATGAACGGGCCGACCGAGTTACGTACACCGCTGGTACTTCAATCAAAATGGGAGTACAACTCTCTGGAGTAGATGTACCTGATTTTCAAAGCGTAGTGGATGAAGCTTACAATTCTTTTGTAGGTCAGCTGACTAGCCAGGGTTTTGAGATTGTCACTGCCGAAGAAGCATCAAAATCCGAGTTTTTTGAGGGTTGGACCAAAGTGAAGGGCGGGGCATCATCCGAAGCTCAGGCGCAGGGCTTTGTCATGGTGACTCCAAACAATTTTGACTATTTGGTCAAGTCCATTTCTGGAAAAGGCAAAGAAAAAAGCGGAGGAGCATTTTTAGATCCTACGCCGAAAATGTCCAAAAGCCTTGGTGATGTATTCATCGCGGATGTAGATGTCTCATTTCCTTTCGTAAGCGTAGATGCCGACGGTTCGAAATTTACCCAATCCACCTCAGCCAAAGCAAAAATCGACTATCAAATCGCACAGATAGGACCGTTGGGATATACCAATATTCGATTTGTCTCAGGTCTGGATATCGGCAATAACCCATTATTTAATGCAATGGTCGAATTGAAAAAGCCGGTCTCATTTGACGGCGTATTCGCAGATAAAAAAATCTATGAGGTCAATCAAGCAAAATCAGAGATGTTTGCCAAGACAGGCTATACGCAACTGGTGATGACCTCCGGAGACCAAAAAACTGTAGCCTCTCATTTTGCCGAATGCAATCGGGAAGCTTATGTCAACGCTGCTTCAGGCTCTATGAAAGACCTAATCGATGCCGGGCTGGCCAATTTTCTGGAGTTGACAAAGGATTAGGCCATTCCTCCTACCAGGTTGTTTTCCAAAGCAAATTTCAAAAGACCAACCAGCGAGTTGGTCTTTGTTTTTTGGTAAATGTTTTTGCGGTGTGTCTCTACCGTACGCTCGGAAATAAACAGTCGTTCGCCGATCTCCCTGTTTGAAAGCTCCTCAAAAATCAGGTTTAGGACTTCCTTTTCCCGCTGGCTCAGGATCTTTTCATCCTCGGGAAAGCGCAGGCGCTGTACGAGTATCTTGTGGATTTCATTGCTAAAATAAAGTGCGCCTCCCATCACTTCCTCCACGGCTTTGAGCAGCTCCTCGTGGGCGGACTTTTTCAGCACGTAGCCTTCCGCTCCCGTGGCGAGGGCCTCCCGCACCAGGTGGGGCTGCTCGTGCATGCTGAGGAAGATCACCTTGATCCCGGGATAGTACTCCTTCACCTGCTTGGCAAAGGCAATGCCTCCGATCTTTGGCACAGAAATATCCGAGATGACCAATTCCGGCGGGTCTTTGCGCAGCATATCCCAAGCCTCCTCCACGGAGCTGGCCGTGCTTACCTCGGCTTCTTCCTCCCCGGACTGGAGCAAAAACCGCAGCCCATCCAAAAGAATCCTATGATCGTCTACTAGCAAAATCTTCATCTACCGAAAAATTGGTCAATTGACGCGATAAACATAAGGAAATCGCACAAAAAGTTCGGTGCCTCGCCTACCCTTCTCGGTGTGCAGGCTGAGCTCGGCGCTGAGCAGTCCTGCCCGGGTGTTGATGTTTTTCCAGCCGTTTCGCTTGCTGTGGACGAACACCGACTGGTCAAAACCGACTCCGTCATCCTTGATTCCCAAGGTGACCCGTCCGGACTCCTCGCTGAGTGAGAGGAGGATATGCGTCGCGCCGGAGTATTTCAGGACATTGTTAACCCACTCTTGGCAGATGCGAAAGAGGTTGATCTCCACCAGCTCGTCCATCCTGCCCAGTGTCTTCCCAAAGTCCAGCTCCAAGTGGACTTTTTGCCCGGCATTGATGCGATGGGCAAGATCCTCCAGGGCGCTCTTCAACCCAAAGCGGATCAGCGTGGCCGGCATGAGGTCATAGACCACGTTGCTGATTTCTCTGGACATCTCATCCAGCACCGAGTCGGTACGGCTGACCAGCTCGGACTTCAGTTCTTCCTTGGCTTTTCCGCTCTTCAGCTGGGTGACGTACATCCTCAGGGCGGAGATATACTGCCCAAACCCATCGTGTAGATCCTGCGCCATCCTGCGACGCTCCTGCTCCTGGGATTCGAGATAAGCCTGGATATAGGCCTCTTTCACCTTGAGCTCACGGTCCTTGACCAGCAGCTCCTGCTTTCGTTTTGCGCGGTTTTGATAATAGACAAAGGTACCCAGGCCCAAAAGAAAGAGCATGCCCAGTGCCGCAAAGGCAAAGTAGTTCCGCTGTAGGATGGCATTCTTCTCCTGCAGCTCGGCATTTTGGAGGGCAATCTGGCTTTCCTTTTTCTCCAGGTCATACTTCACCTGCAGGTCCGTGAGCAGTTCGGCGTTTTCTTCGTTGAATACCAGCTTGCTGATGTCCTGATATTTCTCCAGGTAGGCGTTTCCTTTGTCAAAATCGCCTTTTCTGAAATGGATTTTGGCAAGGGAATTCGTGAGCGTCAAAGAATAGTTGACCAAGTGGGGATAGTCTTGGAGGATCTTTTCACCCCGGTTTCCAAAGCCCAGGGCCTCGTCCACCCGTCCGATTGCCACCAGCGCCGCGGCAGAATTGCTCACGATGCTCAATTCCATCTTGGGATCCATCACGAAGCCGTCCGAGGTATCCAGCGCGATCTTCAGCATCTCCAAGCCTTTGGCGTATTCGTTCATCCCGATGTACAGGCTGCCGAGGTTGTCGTGCACCCGATGGTAGAGCACCTTGTTGCCGGCAAGCTGGGCGTAGTGGATCGCCTTTTGGAAATAGGCAATAGCCTGCGACTCTTCCTGCATGAGGTTGTAGCAGATTCCCAGATTGGCGCAGGAGATGGCAATGCCATTGGAGTCGGCGCTGCGCTCGCGGATCGCCAGCGCCTCCAGATGGTACTTGATGGCCTGGTCGTAGAGCAGGAGCTCCTGATTGGCCAGACCGAGGTTAGAGAGGTAGTTGACCCAGTCCGTCTCCTGGGCTGCAGGGTTTTTCCGGGCGAGGGACAGGGCCTCCGAGAAGTATTCGATGGCGTTTCTATAGTCGGAGGAGTTGAGGCTGTTCATGCCTAGGTTGTTGTTGGAGCGCTGCTCCATTGCCCGCCAGCCTTTCTCCCGGCTTTTTTCCAAGATCTCCGAAAAGATGGTAAAGGAGCTGTCTGTCTGCTGGTTGACATCATAGTAGATCCCCAGGTTTTGGTAGAGCTCCCAATAGGACTTGGAGTCCGGTGCATCCTTTTTCACCTGTTCCATCGCTTTCAAAATCAGCGCTTTGGCCCTTGGCCCGTCCGAAAAGATCAGGGAAAAGCTCAGCTCCTGGGCCGCCTTGTATCGGATGGAATCCGGCCGGGCCATGTCCCGGTACACCGCATCCAGGCTGTCCAGCCGGTCTTGGCCATAGGCTGGCCCTCCCAGCGCCTGGGCGAGCAGCACAAAAAGCATGGAAATGATGGCAATCTTGGGCAAGGGGGTGATCATTAATCGCTCAAAATAAAGTCAATAGTCGGCTTTTCAAACCTCCCCGCCTCGCGGACTGCTTTTTTTCGCCCGCTTTTTTGGACAAAAAATACCCACCAGCACGGATATCATTTACCAAAAGCTGGGGATCGCGCATATGGAGGAGAAGGGAGAACTTGCCGAGAAAAACATGAAAATCAAATCTCTACTTTTGGCTCTTTTGGCCTTTGTCTTTTTCGCCTGTCCGGACAAGGAGGATGAAATCCCCGCTGGCTCCCTGAATGTAGAAGCTAGCGTGGACGGAAAAGCCTGGCAAGGCTCGGGCAACAGCCAGCTTACCAAGGTGGCGGGCTTTACCGTCTGGGCAATCGGAGCCGGAGCCACCGACCGCTCCAACATGGCTTTGACGCTGGACGCCGAACGCACCGGCAACTTTGACCTCAAGGGGAATGCCATCTGGACCACTGCGGACCAAGTCGTCCACAGCGCCACTTCCGGCACCTTGGTCATCACCAAACTGGACGGCAACAAGGCTTCAGGCACCTTTTCATTCAAGGCGAAACCCATGAGCGGCTCCGGTCCGGAGGTCAGTATCACCAACGGCACCTTTACCGACGTCAACATCGCCCGCTAAGGGCAACTATCCAGAAAAGGGATTTTTTGATTGGATATCCTCTGCTGGATGCTAGGGAGCGGCGAAAACCGCTCCCATTTTTTGTCCACAAAAGTCCCCGCTGCCAATCTTCCCGGCTGTGTTTGCAATTTCCTTCCCCAGAAACCCAATTCTGCTATCTTTGTGGCTTGTTTTGAGCGGGATGGCAGTACTGCCCTCCCCTTTTCTTCACCTACTTGCCCTTAAGAAAGGAAATTGTGAAAACGTACCAGGAATTTAAACAGGTGGATTATCCCCAAATCGGAGAATCCGTCCTTCAGTATTGGAAAGAAAACCAGATTTTCGAAAAGTCCATTGCCAACCGCGACGGCGCCGAAACCTTCACCTTTTTTGAAGGCCCGCCTTCGGCCAACGGTACCCCAGGCATTCACCACGTGATGGCCCGGGCGCTGAAGGACATTTTCTGCCGGTACAAGACCCTGAGAGGTTTTCAGGTGAAGCGAAAAGGCGGTTGGGATACCCATGGCCTTCCGGTAGAGCTTCAGGTAGAGAAGGAACTTGGCATCACCAAAGAGGACATTGGCAAGAAAATCACCGTCGAGGAATACAACCGCAAGTGCCGCGAGACGGTCATGCGCTTCAAAAACGAGTGGGACGACCTCACCGAAAAGATCGGCTACTGGGTCGATTTGGACGACCCCTATATCACCTTTGACTCCAAGTACATCGAGACGCTTTGGCACTTGCTGAAAAAGCTCTATGACAAAGGCCTGCTCTACAAAGGCTACACGATCCAGCCTTATTCACCGGCCGCTGGTACGGGACTTTCTTCCCACGAGCTCAACCAGCCTGGGACCTATAAAGATGTCAAGGATACTTCCATCACCGCGCAGTTTAAGCTGAAGGGGGAGGAAAACACCTACATCCTGGCCTGGACGACCACTCCTTGGACTTTGCCTTCCAACTCGGCTTTGGCGATCGGGGAAAATCTGGATTATGTGAAAGTGAAGACTTTCAATCCTTATACCTACAAACCTGTAACTGTGATCTTGGCAAAAGCCAGGATGAGCGCATACTTCAATCCAAAAGCTGCCGACCTTAAGCTCGAAGATTACAAAGCTGGAGACAAATTGATCCCTTTCGAAGTGGTCGAAGAGTTCAAAGGCAAATCCATGCTGGGCTGGGAATACGAACAGCTGTTCCCGATCGATGCTTTGGCGCTTCCAAATCCAGCCTTCACCGTTGTATCGGGAGACTACGTGACCACCGAAGACGGTACCGGAATCGTCCACCTGGCCAAAGCATTCGGTGCGGATGACTTTAGGACTTTGGTACAAAACAATGTGCCCGGGATCTTTGTGAAAGACGAACTGGACAATGACATTCCCGTGGTGGACAAGAGAGGCAAGTTCCTGCCAGTCGTAGGAACATATCTTTCCGCAAAAATGCAGGAGCATGCGATCACCGCGCATAAGGAATACGGCGTGGATGACTTCTATGTGAAAAACTACACCGAGGACGATGAGTCGGCGCCGGACTACAAAAACACCGACGTGATCATTTCCATCATCCTAAAGAATGAAAACAAGGCCTTCAAGGTCGAAAAATACGAACACACGTATCCGCACTGCTGGAGAACGGACAAGCCCATCCTTTACTACCCTCTGGAAAGCTGGTTTATCAAGACTACCGCCTACAAAGACCGCATGGTCGAGCTCAACAAGACTATCAACTGGAAGCCCGAGGCTACCGGTACAGGCCGCTTTGGCAACTGGCTGGAAAACCTCGTGGACTGGAATCTCAGCCGGTCCAGATTCTGGGGCACACCACTTCCTATCTGGAGAACTTCGGACGGGACAGAAGAAAAATGCGTCGGTTCGATCGCTGAACTAAACGCCGAAATCGAAAAATCCATCGAGGTAGGCTACATGGAAAAGTCTCCCTACGAAGGCAAAGAACTGGACCTACACCGGCCTTATGTGGACGATGTGGTTTTGGTTTCCGAGAAGGGAGAAAAGATGTTCCGCGAGCCGGACCTGATCGACGTGTGGTTTGATTCAGGAGCCATGCCCTATGCGCAGTGGCATTTTCCTTTCGAAAACGAGGACATCTTCAAAGCCAACTACCCGGCTGACTACATCGCCGAGGGCGTGGACCAGACCAGAGGTTGGTTCTTCACCCTGCATGCCATCGCCGTGATGCTCTTTGACAGCGTGGCTTTCAAAAACGTCATCGCCAACGGCCTCGTGCTGGACAAAAACGGCAACAAGATGTCCAAGCGACTGGGCAATGCCGTAGATCCTTTCAAAACGCTGAAAGAGTTTGGACCGGACGCCCTACGCTGGTATATGCTCAGCAATGCCAATCCATGGGACAACCTGAAGTTCAACTTGGACGGAGTCACCGAAGTACAGCGTCGCTTCTTTGGCACCCTCCAAAACACCTATAACTTCTTCGCCCTCTACGCCAACTTGGACGCTTTTGTCTACGACCAAAGCAAGTCCGTGCCGGTGGGCGAGCGTGCGGAACTCGACCAGTGGATCATTTCCAAACTCCAATCCTTGATCGCCGAGGTGGAAGCCGCCATGGATAACTATGACGGCACCAAGGCTACACGCGCGATCATGAACTTCACCGTGGATCAACTCTCCAACTGGTATGTGCGACTGGCCAGAAAAAGATTCTGGAGAGGCGACATGAATGCAGATAAGCAGGCGGCATACGAGACGCTTTACGAGTGCTTGCTCACTTTGACACAGTTGATGTCTTCCTTCGCTCCTTTCTATGCCGACTGGATGTACAAAAACCTGAACGAGGCAGGCGAAAATGGTAAGGAATCCGTCCATCTGACAGATTGGGTATCTGCCGACTCCAGCCTGATCGATACCGATCTTGAGGAAAGCATGGACTTGGCCCAGAACATTTCTTCCCTAGTCCATTCCCTCAGAAAAAAAGAAAAACTGAAAGTACGCCAGCCTCTGCAGCGCATCCTGATCCCGGTGCTTTCCGCCAAAACCAAAGCGCAGATCGAGCACGTTTCTGAGCTGATCAAGTCCGAAGTCAACATCAAGACCATAGAGTTTTTAGACGATGCCTCGGGCATTTTGGTGAAAAACGTAAAGCCAAACCTACCTCTACTAGGCAAAAAACTTGGTCCGAAAATGCGCTTCGTGGTAGCAGCGATCAATGCCTGGAGCCAAGAGGAAATCGCCCAAATCGAAAGGGAAGGCAGAATCGCCGTGCAGCTGGATGGCGAGACCATCGAACTACTCCTCGAAGAGGTCCTTATTACCTCTCAGGATATTCCGGGCTGGTCAGTAGCCTCGGATCAAGGCGTGACAGTGGCACTAGATGTGACGCTGACCGAAGCATTGAAGCAAGAGGGAGTTGCCCGTGACTTGGTCAACCGGATTCAGAATCTCCGAAAAGAAATGGGATTGGAAGTACAGGATAAAATCAACATCATTGTGTCCGAGGACAACGAACTGGTGAAATCAGCCGTTTCCGCATTTGGCCAATACATACAGTCCGAAACCCAAGCACTGGCACTCGGTCTTGGTGACATCGCTGAGGGCACCGTATTGGACATGGATGATTTTGAGTTGGCCGTAAAAGTAGAAAAGGCCTAAGCCTGT
Organism: uncultured Limnohabitans sp.; assembly: GCA_964613865.1. Classification (GTDB taxonomy): domain Bacteria; phylum Bacteroidota; class Bacteroidia; order Cytophagales; family Cyclobacteriaceae; genus Algoriphagus. The sequence continues at coordinate 35,042 of CAZTJM010000007.1, forward strand.
AGCAGATGAACAAGTACGTAAAATATTTTGGCATCGCCCTTTTGGTGATTGCGATAGATCAGGTGGTGAAGATGCTGGTGCACTTCCAGATGGACTTTGGGACACCAGGCCAGATCCCGATTTTCGGTGATTGGTTTAAGCTCCACTACACCACCAACCCAGGAATGGCATTTGGGATGGAGTTGGGATCGGAATATGGCAAGATGATCCTGACCTCCTTCAGGCTTGTGGCTATGGTGGGTATAGGCTATTACCTTGTCCACATCATCGAAAAGAAAAACCATCCGGTGTACATCCTTTGCATCTCGATGATCCTCGGAGGAGCTATCGGCAACTTGGTTGATTCGATTTTCTATGGTGTTTGGCTGGACAATGCACCGTACAATGCTCCTACAGCTTGGTTTCATGGCCAAGTTGTGGACATGTTTTATTTTGATATCTGGGAAGGCTATGTGCCTGAGTGGATTCCGCTCTGGGGTGGAAGCTACACCGCGCTTTGGCCGATCTTCAATGTGGCCGACGCGTCTATCTTTATCGGAGTAGCGATCATTTTAATTTTCCAAAATCGCTTCTTCCCGGAAAAAAAGGAGGAAAAAACGCCGGAAAAAACCGAATCATTCTCCTAAAAGATCAAGAATAATCCAATTTTAGGCTCGAATTTTTAAACTTCGAGCCTTTTTCATAATTTTTTTTCAAAATACAAGGCTACTTTTTCAAAAGAAAAGCTCATTTTGAGTAATTTTCAATTTGTATATCCTTGAGTCAACCCTAACCTCATAATATATAGCATCGGGGAATTCTGATGCTATATATTAAGTATTCCTTGTTATGATAGTTCATTCAGATCAACCCTTTCAAATAGTATATTCCATATTTAGTCATGAGTATTTGGGCTTACTATTTGAATCTTTCGCTATCCAACTGGATGAAAAAGGCAGGCTCTCTCTAGCCTATCAGAATATCAGCTCGGCCAACGCCGAGGATTTTGACGCAGGGATCGACAAGGCAGATTATGACCTAATCAAACTCATGGATTCCATGCAGCCCGAGGTCGTGGTCAAGCCCTATATGAAAAAGGGGAATATTCGTCCCAAGGATTTTTTGCAAAAGGTATTTGATCCAAAAACGCCCGACAAGACCATCCAAGAGCTTTTGTTTAAAAATCTGGAAATCAAGCGAGCCAAGATCCTTCCCATGTTGATAGGAAAGCGGCTGTTTGAAATGGGGTCTGACGGCAATCCTACTTGGAAGGAGATTACGGTAAATGCCGAGCCTGCCAGCATCGTATTTCACTTTGAAAAAGGCGAATACAATACCCAATATTACCCTCGAGTCAAATTCAAGGGAACACCTCTTGACTGGCAGCACAAAGGGGGCTACCTCATCTGCAAGGACCCGGCATGGTTGATTGTGAATCAACAGCTGTATCATTTCAAAAACGACGTCGACGGAAAAAAACTACAGCCTTTCCTAGCGAAAAGCCGGATTATGGTCGAGCGTAAGTTTGAGTCAGAGTATTACCGCAAGTTTGTGACGGCGCTCATCACCCAGTTTGACGTGGTTGCTACTGGTTTTGAAATCCACACGGAGCAGGGAACCCCTGAGGCCCTGCTTACCTTCAACGAGCTTCCCGGTGGTTCGGGAGCCGACCTCTTCGGCGGAGAAATCGAAAATCTCAATGAAGATATCATCGTGTTCCAGCTTCGGTTCAAGTACGGTGATTTTGATTTTGGCATCATGTCAAAGGACAAAGAGGGAAGCGGAAATTCCTGTCGATTTGAGGAGCATGAGGGGAATTTCACCTTTTTTAAAACAGTCCGCACCGAGCAGGTCGAAAGGAAATTTGAAACCGTCCTGAAGAAAAAGCAGATGGTCTTCTCCCATGGCAAATTTGCCCTGCCCAAGACCAAGGCCTTTGAATGGCTGGGAAACAACGAAGACTATCTCAGGGAACACAAGATCAAGATCGAGCAAAGGGGCAGCTTAAGTGGAAAGACCTTCCATATCGGCAGAGCGCAGATTTCCATCGAAGTCAACGAAAATATCGACTGGTTTGACGTCAAGGCCCAGATCAAGTTCGGTGTATATTTGGTTTCTTTTGCCAAAATCCGAAAACTGATCATTCAGGGAAAATCTGAGTTTGAGCTGCCTAACGGCGAGACAGCCGTTATTCCCTCATCTTGGTTTGTCAATTATTCGGAACTGTTCAACTTCATCGAAGAGCGCTCATCCGAGGAATTGGTGCTCCGCAAACACCATCTGGCATTTGCCCGCGAGCTCCAAAACGGTGAACTCATCCGCCTCAACCTCAGTCTCAAACTGGAACGTCTGAGGAACTTCGACGCAATTGATGACTATGATTTGCCGGAAAACTTCGAAGGCATTCTTCGCCCCTACCAGCACGCCGGCTACAACTGGCTACGCTTCCTCAACGATTATCAGTTTGGCGGCTGCTTGGCAGATGATATGGGTCTGGGTAAGACCGTGCAGACCTTGGCTCTCTTAGCCCACGAAAAAATAGAGAATCCGGGCTTTACCTCCTTGCTGGTGATGCCGACTTCCCTGATCTACAACTGGGAACTTGAAGCCAGAAAATTTACCCCTGACCTCAAGATTCTCGTCTATTCCGGTACACAGCGTCTCAAAGATCCCTGGAAATTCAGGGGATACGATATCGTACTCACGTCCTATGGAATAGTCAGGCTGGATGTGGATATCCTGAAAGACTTCTACTTCAACTACGTCATCCTGGATGAATCCCAAGCGATCAAAAACCCCACCTCCAATATCGCCTTGGCGGTAAACAAGCTAAAGAGCAAAAGACGCCTAATCCTCACGGGTACACCAGTAGAAAACGGCACTATGGATCTCTGGTCCCAGATGAACTTTGTCAATCCCGGACTTTTGGGTAATCAAAACCTGTTCAAAAAACAGTTTCTCTTGCCAATCGAAAAGCAAAACGACAAAGATAAAGCCGGCCGTCTGCATGCAATGATCAAGCCTTTCATCCTTCGCAGGCTAAAATCCCAAGTGGCCAAAGACCTGCCCGAAAAACTCACCAACGTGAAGTATTCGGACATGACGCCGGAGCAGGAGAAGGTCTACGAAGAAGTGAAAAGCTATTACCGCGAAAAAATCATCGGAGAGCTGGCCGGAGGCGGACGCGGATCCCAGCAGTTCACTTTGCTGCGAGGCTTGACGCAACTGAGACAAATAGCCAATCACCCAAAGCTGGTAAGGGAGGACTACAAAGACGATTCAGGTAAGCTGGAAGACATCACCTACATGCTGCAGGAGACCATTTCAGAAGACCATAAAGTACTCGTATTTAGCCAGTTTGTGAGGCATCTGAGTATCGTACGAGAATACTTGGATGAGCAGGGAATTCCCTATGCGTATCTGGACGGAGCCACCAAGGACCGTCAGGCCCAAGTAGAGAAGTTTCAAAACGACGATAATATTAAGGTATTCCTGATTTCTCTAAAGGCAGGGGGTGTAGGCCTCAACCTCACTAAGGCTGAATATGTGTTCCTTCTCGATCCTTGGTGGAACCCTGCTGTAGAAGCTCAAGCGATTGACCGTGCCCACCGAATCGGACAGGAAAATAAGGTGATCATCTACAAATTCATCACCCGTGGCTCGGTGGAAGAAAAGATCATGGCCCTACAGGACCGCAAGCTTGCCCTGGCCGGCGAGCTGATCAGCAACGAGGAAAGCTTCATGAAGAGCCTCGACAATGAAGATATCCGGGCTCTGCTGGATTAAAGTTGTAGGGTGATCAGGAGTTGAAGTGGCAAAGTTTCGGAAAACGCACTTTGCCACTTTCTAACTTTCCCAAGTTGGTACTTTTTATCATTTTGATTGTCAATCCCCTACCTATACATTGACAATTCTTAACCATAATTTTTGGTAGTAATGTGGCTTTTCACGGAGATTATTCTTTAAATTATTTCAACACATTACCACTACAATTATCCTGCGCATGCCTAGAGCCAAGTCCGATAAAGATCGGAAAATCTTTGTGCTGGACACCTCCGTGATCCTTTACGCACACAACTCCATAATGAACTTTGCCGAGCACGACGTAGTGATCCCGATCACCGTGCTGGAGGAACTTGACCAGTTCAAGAAAGGCAACGACACCAAAAACTTCGAGGCCAGGGAATTCATACGCCTGCTTGACAAGCTTTCACAGGATCAGAGGATCGACCAGTGGACCCCGCTCAATGGAAAGACGAAGGGCTTTTTCAAAGTGATGATGCATCATCCAGAAAATGAAAAGGATGCCATCAAAATCTTTGGCGACGACAAAAACGACAACAAGATCCTCAACGTCGCCGTGCATCTCATGGAAACCGAGAAGGCACGAAAGGTAATCCTGGTATCCAAAGACATCAATCTCCGCCTGAAGGCCAAGTCTCTGAATGTAAATGCCGAGGACTATGAAACGGGGAAAATCAAAAACATCACCGAACTGGAAAACACCGGGAAGTACGTGATGGACGACGTGGAGCCAGAGGCGATCAACAAGCTATACGAGCAGGGCTACATCGAAGCAAAAAATGTTTTGGGCACTAGAAAGCGAAAGTCAAATGCCTACTACATCCTGAAAAGCGAAAAAAACTCGGTGTTGGCCTTCTACAACTCGGAGGAAAACGTCCTCGAGCGGGTAGACAAGCGCCTGGCCTACAACATCAAGCCTAAGAACGCCGAACAGACTTTTGCACTTCATGCCATTATGAATCCGGCCATCAAGCTGGTGTCCATCCAGGGCGTGGCGGGTACTGGCAAGACGCTTTTGGCTTTGGCTGGGGCCTTGGAGCAGAGAAGGGATTACAAGCAGATTTTCCTTGCGCGACCCATTGTCCCGCTCTCCAACAAGGACATCGGCTACCTGCCCGGAGACATCAAGTCCAAGCTCAATCCCTATATGGAGCCCCTCTGGGACAACCTTAAATTCATCCAAAACCAGTACAAGGAAACTGACAAAGAATTCCAAAAGATAACCGAGCTAGTCAATCAGGAAAAGCTGGTGATCCAGCCTCTGGCCTATATCCGTGGGCGATCGCTATCCAACATATTCTTCATCGTGGACGAGGCACAGAACCTGACCCCGCATGAGATCAAGACGATCATTTCCAGAGCGGGTGAGAATACCAAGATCATCTTCACAGGAGATGTCTTCCAGATCGATACACCTTATTTGGATTCCCAATCCAATGGACTTTCCTATCTGATCGACCGAGTCAAGGATCATCCGCTCTATGCGCATATCAAACTGGAGAAGGGAGAACGATCCGAACTCGCCAATCTGGCGAACGAACTTCTCTAAGACAGGGGTCCTAGACTTAGAAAGCTGCTCGGATGCGGGCAGCTTTTTATATGATTTGGAATTTAACGGTCGGACTCTCTGTTTCAAGGGTTTGAATTTTACAAGTAAAAAGATGCGAGACCTGAGCGAGTTCTATAAGGAAATCAAACAAGCCCCACCTTCGGCCTTGGAAACAAACATTGGACATTTCAATATTTTCGACGTGAGGGAGCTATACCTTAAAGCCAAAGGAAAGCCCCCGATGACCTATAATCGCAGGACATACCATAAGATCAGCCTGATCCACGGCAAAAACAGGATCGAGTATGCGGACGAAATCATCAACGTAGAAGATTATGCCCTGCTTTTCTCTACGCCCCGAGTCCCCTATCACTACCTACCCCAAGATTTGAATCAAGAGGGATTTTTTTGCGTATTCAGCGACAGTTTCCTTCCAAAAAGCAGCGATGGAAGCGGCTTCGAAGAGCTTCCAATCTTTCACTCGGATTTCCACCCGGTCTTTTTGCTCGACAAATCACAATATGAACAGCTATACGCCCACTTTCAAAAAATGAACGCGGAGCTAGGCTCGGATTACGCATTCAAATACGACTTGATCAGAAACTATGTCATGGAGCTCGTCCATTTTGGACAGAAACTTCAGCCAGTGCCCAGCCAGTATACGCTGCAAAATGCCTCCAAAAGGATCACGGCGCTATTTTTGGAATTGCTGGAAAGGCAGTTTACCCTGGAGAGCCCCGGGCAAAGGATCCAGTTGCGGTCCCCCAGCGATTTTGCAGACCGACTCTCGCTGCACGTAAACTATCTGAACAAAGCCCTAAAGGAAGCCACCGAACTGACCACCTCCTCCATCATCAACGGAAGGATAGCCCGAGAAGCCCAGTATCTCCTCAAAGAAACTCCCTGGAACATCTCGGAAATCTCAAACAGCTTGGGCTTTGAAGAGACCGCTCATTTTTCAAACTTTTTCAAAAAACATACCGGCATATCCCCTCTCCAATACCGGAGCAAGACTTTGATTTGATTTTCGCAAAAATTGGATTGATCCCCGCAAACAGGTCGCTCCCTTTATCCCCCATTTTTGTAGCGTTTAAAAATCGAATCGATATGAAAAAGAAAATTGCACTTGTGACAGGGGGAAGCCGAGGTCTCGGGAAGGACATGGCCCATAGACTGTCAGAAAAAGGCTTTGACGTCATTTTCACTTTCAAAAATAACCAGCAATTGGCGGAATCCACCCTGAAAGAAATTGAGGCGAATGGCGGGAAAGCTAAAGCCATTGCATTGGATCTTAGTACACTCGATGGTCTGGAGAACTTCGTTTCAACACTTAGAGAAGTCCTAATCTCCGATTTTGAGGGTCGAGGTTTGGATTTTCTGATCCACAATGCGGGTATGGGTGGAACCATTCCTTTTGAGCAAGCGACCGAGGAGCAGTTTGACCGCTTTATGAACGCCCATTACAAAGGAGTTTTTTTCCTGACACAAAAGTTATTACCGGTACTCAACAATGACGGGGGAATCATAACCGTCTCCAGCGGTACTACCCGGTTTGTCAACCCTGGATATTCCATCTATGCATCCATGAAAGGTGCGATCGAGACTCTTACCAAATATCTCGCAAAAGAGCTGGGACCGCGGGGAATCAGGGCAAATGTGGTAGCTCCTGGCCCTATCGAAACCGATTTTAACAACGCCGCCATCCGAAACAACCCACAGCTCAAAGAAAGGCTCAGCAGTCTTTCCCCCCTTGGCCGGGTTGGCACGGCAGAAGACATCGGTGGCGTGGTCGCTTTCCTTTGCAGCGATGATGCCAGATGGATCAATACCCAAAGAATCGAAGTAAGCGGAGGGATCAACACCTAATAGAATAGAAGCTCGCGACAAAATAAGCTGCCTAATAGCAGCTTATTTTTATTTTGGGCTGAGAATCCTTCCAGTTGACAATTTTTTGCCGAAATCATACAATCAGCCGCTGCCGAATTTTGTTCGGCTTTTTTGTCCGCACTTGGTGAAGTAGTGTACGCAAGCGAACAGGCACTAAAGGCGAAAAGGCCAAATACAGCTATTTGAGGCTGTTTTCAAAAATTGGTCGCCTTTTGGCATAATGGGTAATACGAAAACAAACCAACATTATTACTGCCATGACTACTGCAATATTTTCTCAAAAAAACGTCTGTGCGGCACTGGGATTTGCAATGGCAATCACCATTGTCATCAAAGCGAAGGCCGAAGCCAACCTCGCGAGACAAACTGCCCGATTTGAACTTACTAAACCAACTCCCCAAATCGGATTTGACACCGAAAAGAATCCTGGTATCCTCCAGGTTGACATCTACAAAATTGAAAAAGCCCGACCATTCGGGCTTTCCTAAAGACAATACTCGTAAGGGTTAATTTGGTTGATTGTTTGGTTAATCTAAAGAGGCGGGTTTTGCCCGCCTTTTTGTTTTGCCCCTGTTCAACCTTCAGGGGTTTTGCTCAAATCAACTTTCAGTGATGGTGTTCAACTTGGCAAGAAAGCTGTTATAATATTGCCGCCCCACCTGGATCACACCGCCCTGTAGGAGGGTGATCTCTTTGGTATTGAAGCTTTCGATCTGCCCCAAGTGGACGATGTAAGACTTTTGGACGCGCAAAAACAAATGGGAGGGCAGGATATCCTCTATCTCTTTCATGGACTTTCGGATGCTGTAATTCCGGTTTTTTGTGAAAATGGTCACCATGTTACCGTTTGCCTCCACATAATAAATATCGTCGTATTGCACCCGCTCAAATGCGTTGTCCGCTTTGATAAACACCGCATCGTTGACGAGGAAAGGACTTTCATTTCCCATTTTGACGACTGCGGCTTCAGGGGCAGGCTTGGTTCGCTTGTTGTAGAGTACAATCTCTACTATCGCGTGGATGTCGTTGGTATTAAAAGGCTTCACGATGAAGCCAGCCGGAGCGATTCGCTTGGCACGCTCAATGATCGTGGGATCGCTGTAAGAAGTGACAAAAACCAAAGGTGCATCCACCATTTGCTTGACAATTTCTCCCAACTCAATCCCATCTTTGTCCCCTTTCAGCTTGATATCCATAAATATCAGATCAGGCCGATACTTTTTGATGACCTTGATGCACTGATTTGCAGAATTGGCAATGTCTATATTCACATAGCCCAAAAGTTCAAGTATTTCTTGGATATTCTCCGCAATGCTCAAGTCGTCTTCGACAATCAGGATTCGTTCTTCTTTCATAGGTGGAGCGATGAATAGCTTTTAAGGGTCAAAAATCGTTTTAAACAGTCTAAAACTAAGACGGCCCACTAATGTCAAAATTTTCCGCGGAAAATCAAATGCTTTTTTTTGTCTACAAAAAAAATTAAAGACTCATCATTTCCTTGAACCTCGCGGCTTGTCTTCGGCTTACTTCGATTCTGTCACCGCCTTTTAGCGTTACTACCAGGCCACCGTTAAACCAAGGCTCGATGGCTTCCACCCAACCTAGGTTAATGATATGTTTGCGGCTCGCCCGGAAAAAGGACTTCTCGTCCAATCGCTCATCCAAGGCATTGAGCGACTTATGGATCATCGGCTTGAAATTGTCAAAATAAACTTTGATGTAGTTGCCGTCGGATTCAAACAGCCGCACGTTGGACAATCTCACAAACCAGCAACGATCGCCGTCTTTTACGAAGACTTGATCGTCCAAGGTCAGCTTCTTCTGGTTGGCGGCATGCTCCTCATCTTTCTTGGCCACTTCGTCAATCTTGCCCAGCAGCTTGTTGATGGCATCCTCCAACCTCTTTGGCTCGATTGGCTTGAGGAGGTAATCCAATGCATTGACCTGAAAAGCCTTCAGCGCATATTCATCATACGCGGTGGTAAAAATGACATGGGGAACATGGTCCAATTCCTCCAGCAGGTCAAAGCCCGTCTTTTCCGGCATCTGAATGTCCAGGAAAATTACATCAGGGCTGAATTGCTCGATTTTTTCTTTTGCATCATCCACATTGACTGCCTCTCCGACGACCTCCACTGTCTCCAATTGATTGAGCAGGTTGATCAGTTCTTTGCGGGCAAGCCTTTCGTCATCTATTACAATGGCTCTCATAGTTATTGAGTTTGATATTCTAAAGTAACTCTTTGTTTCGGAATTTTGATTTCAGTGATTACGAATTGGCTCCCCGAGTTGAAAATCCGGAAGCTCGCTTGATCGCCGTAAAGCAGCCTTAGCCGCTGTCGGGTATTCTCCAAGCCATGTCCGCCTTCCTCCCTCTTGGATTTTGAGGCGTTCGGGTTCAGAAACCCACTGTTTTTCACTTGGATATAAAGCTCGTTTTCAAGTCCCTCCCGGCACTTGATCTCGATCAGCCCCCCTTTGACCAAATTGGAGATGCCATGCTTGATCGCATTCTCGACGATAGTCTGCAGCATCATGGGCGGAATCTTGTAGCTAAACGATTCCTCCTCAATCTGATAGACTACCTCCAACCGCTCCTCAAACCTGATCGATTCGAGTTCGAGATAGTCTTTGACCGTGGCAAGCTCATCCGCAAAATCAATGACCTGCTTTTTGTCCATCATCAGCGAAAAGCGCAGCATGTTGGAAATGCGGGTGATCGCCGACTTGGCCTTGTCGGGATCTTCATCTACCAGCGCCCGGACAGAATTCAGCGCATTAAAGATAAAGTGCGGATTCAGCTGGCTCTTCAGATGGTTGAGCCGGATCTCGTTGATCTTGGCCTCATAGCGCAAGCTGCTGTTGTAATTGTCCAGAAAGTGGAAGAGGAAATACAGCAGAAACCAAAAGGCATAGTATAGAAAACTGACGAATAGGTTCACCGTGATCACCAAGGAGCGGAAATCCTCTTCTGGCTTCAGGGTACCGAAAGCCAGGTTGATCAGGATCTGTGCAAGCACGTTGGCTACGGCCAAAGCCAACAAAGCCAAGATGGTCTGGATCAAAAGCCGGAAAATCCCCAACCGAAACCAACCGTAGGATTTCACGACATGGCGTAGTGAATGGGTCGAAAGCAGGTAAAATGCTGCCAGCACCACAAAAGCCCAAAGCTGTACGGCCGAGATTCCGCGGGAAAGGGATGCGAAAAAAATGTTGACAAAGGCAAAGCTTCCCCAGCCCAAGATCTGCAAAATCCAGTAAAGCTTAACTCTATTCATAATCGGCTCAAAGTTAGACACAGCCGAGGATTGCGCGCTTTTATTTTGATGGAAGGGCGAGACGCTTGATTTTCGTGTCAATTTCAAGAGTTTAGCTCCGCCTTCAAGAATCGTCCCGTATGGCTTTTGGGATGTGCGGCCACTTCCTCAGGTGTCCCTTGGACGACGATCGTACCTCCCTTGTTTCCCCCTTCTGGCCCGAGATCCACCACTCGGTCGGCGACTTTAATCACGTCGAGGTTATGCTCTATGATCAGGACAGTGTTTCCTTTGTCCACCAGCTTCTGTAGTACTCCCATCAACAGGTCGATGTCCTGAAAATGCAGCCCAGTAGTAGGCTCATCAAGGATATAGAAGGTCTTGCCTGTATCTTTTTTGGAAAGCTCCGTTGCCAATTTCACCCGCTGGGCCTCGCCTCCCGAAAGGGTGGTCGCGTGCTGTCCCAGGGTAATGTATCCTAAGCCGACTTCACTCAATGTTTTGATTTTCCGAAGGATCTTCGGCTGAAACTCAAAAAACTCGACAGCCTGCTCCACCGTCATGTCCAACACGTCGGAAATGGATTTGCCCTTAAACCTTACTTCCAAGGTCTCCCGGTTATAGCGTTTGCCTTTGCAAGTCTCGCATGGGATGTGTACATCGGGAAGGAAGTCCATCTCGATCAGCTTCATACCGGCACCCTCGCAGTCTTCACATCTTCCGCCCTTGACATTGAAGGAAAAACGGCCAGGCTTGTAGCCCCTTATTTTTGCCTCAGGCAACTCTGTAAAAAGCGTGCGTATATCTGAAAAAACCCCGGTATAGGTAGCCGGATTCGACCTCGGCGTACGTCCGATCGGGGACTGGTCTACTTCGATGACTTTGTCCAACTCCTTCAGTCCCTCGATGCTTTTGAAGGGCATCGGCTCCTTTTTGGAATTGTAAAACTCCCGGTTCAAAATCGGATACAGCGTCTCGTGTATCAATGTACTTTTGCCGCTGCCGGACACGCCGGTGATCAGAATCAGCGTCCCGAGGGGTAGTTCCAAAGTCACATTCTTCAGGTTGTTGCCCGTAGCTCCTCGGAGCACCAGACTTTTGCCCTTGCCTTTTCTGCGTTCCTTAGGAATGGGGAGGCCGAGCTTTCCGCTCAAATACCTGGCCGTCACAGAGCCGTTGTTGAAGATCTCGCTCGGTCTGCCTGCGGCTACCACCTGCCCTCCATGACGCCCCGCTCCGGGCCCCATGTCCAGCACAAAGTCCGAGGCCAGCATCATGTCTTTGTCATGCTCCACGACCAAGACGGAATTCCCCAGGTCACGCAGACTTTGGAGCGCTTTTATCAGCTTCTCGTTGTCCCGCTGATGTAGCCCGATGCTCGGTTCATCCAAAATATACAACACGCCTACGAGTTGGGTCCCAATCTGGGTGGCCAAGCGTATCCTTTGCGCTTCGCCGCCTGATAAGGTTCTCAGGGGCCGGTTGAGGGAAAGATAATCGAGGCCTATATCGAGCAAGAAACCGATGCGCTTTCTAATCTCCTTCAGAACCTCAGCGCCAATGATGTTCTGCTTTTCGGTAATGCGCTCCTCCAAGCCATCAAACCAATCCGACAAACTACGGATATCCATCACAGCCAGCTCACCGATATGCTTTTCAGCAATTTTGAAATGCAGCGCCTCTTTCTTCAGACGATATCCCTGACATTCGGCACAGGTCTGGGTAATGGTGAACTCACTCACCCAGTCCTGGATTTTGTCTGAGGATCCTTCTTGGTATTTCTGGAGAAAATTGACAATCCCTTCAAAGGTCGTGTGCCATTGTGTCCCCGGATATTTCACTGAATCCACGGCTACCTCCACCTTGTCTCCATACAGCAGGACGTCGACCACCTGCTTTGGCAAATCCTTGATCGGAGTACTGATGCTGCATTTATAGTGCTTTAGGATGGCTTCGATTTTCTTGAAGATCCAGATGTCGCGATACTCTCCCAGCGGGGCAATTCCCCCGCGGGTGATGCTGAGCGTGGGGTCTGGAATGATGCTCTCCTGCGTGATCTCCTCCGTGATACCGAGACCGTTGCAGGTCGGGCAGGCGCCGTATGGAGAGTTGAACGAAAACAAGTTTGGCGCAGGCTCATCATAGGAAAGTCCGGTCTCGGGATCCATCAGATACTTTGAAAAGTGGTGGATTTCTCCATTTTCCTCACGGATCATGATCACGCCTTTGCCATGCTGAAGGCCAGACTTGAGTGACTGGGTGATACGAAACCGATCCGACTCATCCGCCACGATCCTGTCGATGACTATCTCAATGTCGTGGATCTTATACCGGTCGAGTTGCATTTTGGGAGCGATCTCCATCACCACGCCGTCAACTCGCACTTTGGAAAAGCCCATCTTACGGATCTGCTCAAAAAGCTCCCGGTAATGGCCCTTTCTCCCACGCACCACAGGCGCGAGGATATAGAGTTTCTTGTCCAAAAACCGTGAAAACAGCTGCTCGATGATCTGGTCTTCCGTCTGCCGGATCATTTTGTTTCCCGTGATGTAGGAGTAGGCCTCGCCTGCCCGCGCATACAGCAAACGCATAAAATCATAGATTTCCGTCACCGTCCCTACGGTGGACCGAGGATTTTTGGAGGTGGTCTTCTGCTCTATGGCGATCACGGGAGAAAGTCCGTTGATCTTATCCACATCTGGCCGCTCCAATCCTCCCAAAAAGGACCTTGCATAAGCGGAGAAACTTTCCATATACCGACGCTGCCCCTCCGCATAGATGGTGTCGAAAGCCAGCGAGCTCTTGCCACTGCCCGAAAGACCCGTCACCACCACCAGCTTGTTGCGGGGAATCTTGATGTCCAAGTTCTTGAGATTATGCTCTCGTGCTCCAAAAATTTCGATATATTCTTCCTGTGCAGCAGGGGATTGACTCATCGGATGGGGGGAATTTGACTAAGCAGCGAAGGTACGATTTTTTGAAGTGAAGAGCGACCCCAGTCCGAAGATTGTCACTTATTTACGGACTTTGATCGCTCTGCACTTGCTAGGCAAAGGGCTGGGAAATCGACGGGCTCGGCTGGGAAAACCACACCGGTCCAGACTCGGTCATGTAGACGCAGTCCTCATGCCGAACACCAAACTCCCCCACGATAGAAATGTTTGGCTCAATGCTAAAGCACATTCCCGGTTCGAGGATTTGTTTGTTGCCCCGCACGGCATTGCCCCATTCGTGGCCATCCATGCCAATTCCGTGGCCGGTACGGTGTGGAAGTCCGGGCAACTTGTAGTCTGGACCAAATCCGGCATCGGTAATCACCTTTCGGGCCGCAGCATCTACCGCCTCCAAGGGAGCACCGATCTGAGCCGCCTTGAATCCTGCTGCTTGCGCTTCTTTCTCCAGATTCCAAATTTCCAGTTGACGGGCTGTCGGCTCCGCACCGAATACAATCGTCCGGCTGATGTCCGAGTTGTAGCCCTGTACCAAAGCTCCACAGTCCACTAGCACCACATCTCCTTTTTTCAGGATTTGGGGCTGGGAACTTCCATGGGGAAAAGCCGAGGCAGGGCCAGCGTTCGCCAAAGCGAAGGCATGTCTAGCGCCCATTTTTTGATGCCCTTGGGCGACTGCCGCAGAAAAGAGGGAGGGAGCCTCTCCTTCCTTGAGCGCCGCAAAGCCCAACTTCATCGCTTCAATGGTGATGTCTGTAGCTCGCTGCATCAGAGCAATTTCGGCCGGGGACTTGATAATCCTGCAAGGAATCGTCACTGGGTCGGCACTCACCACCTCAAAGCCTGGGGTCACTTTCCTCACTCCATCCGATATAAAAAAGCGAACGCGCTCTTCCATGCCGATCTTGCCGGATTTGGCTCCGGAGTCCAAAATTGCCCTTTTGATCTGCTCATAGGGACTTTCGTCCTCTTCCCAAGGATAGATTTTATCCCCAAGTTTGGTTCCAGAGGCCAGCATCTCTTCCAGCCGCTCTTGCTCAAACTTGGGACAGATAAAGCTCACCTCGCCTTTGGCGGGGATCACGGCCACCATCGGCCGCTCACTCTGTCCCCAGGTCATCGCCGTGAAATAGTTCATGGTAGTGCCAGAATCCAGCACGATAGCTGCAAAGCCGTGCTGCTCCATCAGAGACTGCGCTTTTGACAGGCGGGCTAAGCGCTCTTCTTTGCTGATAGGGACGACTTGGTCTAGCCGAGAGGACAAGCCTTCCAAAAGAGAGGAAACATGATCTGGTTGGGTGGATGCAGGACGGCTATAGGCAGCTGTCCCGGTTAAGATAGTGGCTCCTGCACTCATTGCAGAGACATTCATAAAATTCCTTCTGTTCATTTTGTGGGGTAATCATGATGGGTTTCTAAAGTAAATAAATCTACCCTTGAAAATGTGACCGGAGCCATTGGAAAATGGCAATGATGGAGTTTCTTCTACAAGAAACCGGACTGCGGGCAGTTTCGCTATACAGGATCGATCTACGTCAATTGGCAGGAGTCAGAACAACCACTGGTGGACTAGAAGGCGGCGTTTTGTCAAATGGCTCGGAGGAAGACTCCGGAACTGGGGCGTTGGAAAAAAGGCTAAGGCCTAGGCCCGAAATTTCCGAAACATTCCTGATCCGGATGGTCACACGCGGCAGGTCGGAAGAGGATCCATCTGTCCTTTCGAGCACACGGATGACATCAAAGGCCACAATTCCCAGATTTTCTCCTTGCAAGTTTCCCGTCAATGGTGAATAATTGATTGAGATATCGCTGTCGTAGACTACTGCATAGACTGTCTGCCCTACCAACATGGCCAGCCCAGTGGCCCGCAAGGGCGTCACGTTGGGAATTTTGTCCAAAAGAACTTCCCGATCATCATCAGGTACGGCAGCACCCAAACCTGGACCCGGAGTCAGGTAATTTCTCAGTCCATTTCCGGTAGGGCCGGCATTGACCCAGGTGGTCGGGATAGTCTTGAGTGCAAACCAAGCCTCATCTCCCACCTGCCCGGTAAAGAGGTCTATTTCCCGACCAACTTCCTCTTCAAAAAAGCGCAACGTCTGGCGAAGACCCAAAGTAGCAAGCTGGTCATTGACATCTGTTTCAGAGAAATTATTTGGCGGATTGCCGTTGTCAATACTTTCCTCATCAATCAGCAGAAATACCGCTTCCGAATTGGCGAAATCCTCCCCAGATCGGTCAGGATCGGAGTCTTGTTCGCAGGAAAACAACATGCATAGGCCTAAGAGTCCGGCTAGGCTGAAAATTGAGAAGTTCTTCATGGCAAAGAATTTAAGGTCTGAAAATACCTCAACCTGGATTTTTCTTTCTTCCAAGCAAACTGGAAAAACCCCGAAACTCCGAGAGGCTTATACCTTCAACCAAAAATTACTCCAAGAGTTTGATTTCGTAGACTTTGCCTCGCTTTGCATTGAGTTTACGGTCGCGAAGCCAGGGGTTGTACAGTTTGAGATCTTTGTAGGAACTGCCGTGATCTTTAGCCCACTGCGGAAGGTCTTTGATGTCACCGTCCACGCGGATTGTCTTCAGTCGTGGATTTTTGTAGTAGTCACTTTCCCGAAGGTGGTAACCAAAAGCACCGGGATTTTCGAAGATTACTTTGAAAGCCAAAATGCGGAAGAGATACCGACTGGTCTCGTCATTGAGGTACAATTCATAGAAGCTCCGATGAAGTTGCTCTTCCTGCCTGCGGGAAAATCCGCTTTGGCCCATATTGTAGCTTGCTGCTACCGCAGTCCAGTCTCCAAATTTGGCGTGTGCCTTTCTAAAATACTTTGCAGCGGCCTCCGTGGACTTCTCGAAATGGTAGCGCTCGTCCACTTCCTTGTTGATTTCCAGACCATACTCCTTGCCCGTACTTTCCAGGATCTGCCAAAATCCCCTTGCTCCAGCCGGCGAGCCCACATTCATCAGCGCGCTTTCCGCGATGGCGAGGTACTTAAAGTCGTCCGGGATTCCATTTTCCTTGAGCATCCGCTCCATTTCCGGAAGATACTTTGCCGATCGCTTGAGCAGTAGGATCATGTTGGATTCCCAGTAGGCGTTGACGTAGATCTCCCGCTCGAGCCGCTCCAGAATGTCTTCCCGATCCAGCGGGACTTTTTCCCCGGCAAAATCCAGTTCTTTGGGCAACTCAAAGAGCCGGATCGAATCCCTAAAATTCAGCTGCGGAGGAACACTCAGTGGCTCGGCCGCTATAAACTGCGGCGTAGCGACGGGGCTGTCTGAAGGAACCCGCCAATAGGCCAAGGCAGATAGGGTCAGACAAATGGCCAGAAGAAAATAAATAAGAGCTAGATGGATTTTGGACATTCGGATTGGCTGATACGGAATAGGAAAGCGTCAAAGTACAGCCAATTCAAAAAACATCCGAGTAAATTCTGTGAAAGGGAAATTTCAGACTATTAAGTCGCGGCAGACTGATCACATCATCCCCAAAATCTCGTCCAGATATTCTCTGCTGTTGGAAAGGCGAGGCACTTTATGCTGCCCGCCCAACTTGCCTTTTTTGCGCAGCCAATCTTCGAAAAGCCCCCTTTTTGCTTGATGGATAATCGGCATCTTCAGGGCAATATCCTTGTGGCGCTTTGCATCGTAATCCGAGTTGACTTCACGGAGCCTTTGGTCCAAAAGTCTGGTAAATTCCTCAAGGTCTTTGGGAGGCGATTGAAATTCGACGATCCACTCATGCGCACCGTTCGAGCCGTTTCCTTCAAAATATACGGGAGCCGCGGTGAAATTGGCAATAGTGGCTAAAGTCTGCTCCGCCGCAAACTGTATGGCGGCCTCGGCATTTTCGACGATCACCTCTTCCCCAAAGGCATTGATAAAATGCTTGGTTCGGCCCGATATCCGGAAGCGATAGGGCAGTGTAGAGGTAAACTTGACGGTATCGCCGATCTTGTATCGCCAAAGCCCTCCATTGGTAGAAATCACCATCGCGTAGTTCTTTCCTATTTCCACCCCCTGAAGGGCAATCACCTTAGGGGTTTCGCTTTCCCATTCCTCCATAGGGATAAATTCGTAGAAAATACCATAGTCCAGCAAGAGCAAGAGCTCATCGGAGTCCGTCTGGTCCTGTATTCCAAAAAAACCTTCCGAGGCATTGTAGGTCTCCACATAATGCATCTTTTCCGAAGGAATCAACTCCCTAAACAGACTGCGGTAAGGGCCGAAAGCCACTGCTCCATGGAAAAAGACTTCCAGATTGGGCCAGACTTCCAGGATGTTGTTGGCCTTTTTCAACTCAACAATCCTACGTAGCAGTACCACAGTCCAGGTGGGAACTCCCGCGATGCTGGTGACATTTTCGTCCATGGTCTCGCGGGCCATTTTCTCGATCTTTGCCTCCCAGTCTCCCATCAGGGCGGTCTCGAGTGCAGGAGTTCTTGCGAATTGGGCCCAAAGGGGAAGGTTTTGCATGATTACCGCCGAGACGTCTCCGGCTTTGGCGGTTCCTTCTGGATTGAGCGGGTTTCTCTCCAGAGTCCCGCCTATCGAAAGGCTTTTGCCGGTAAACAGCTTGGAATCTGGGTAGTTGGACACATAAAGCGAGACCATATCCTTACCCCCTTTGTAGTGGCATTCCTCCAGACTCTCTTCCGATACAGGAATGTATTTGCTCCGGCTGCCCGTGGTGCCTGATGACTTTGCAAACCACTCGATTTCGGTATTCCAGATCACCTCCTGTCGGCCCTGCATGGTTTGTTCGATATAGGGCTTGAAGGACTCGTAGTCGAAGACAGGTACTCTGGCGGCAAAATCCGAATAGGTTTTAATTCCCTCAAAGTCATATTCCCGACCAAATTCCGTGGACTTGCCAGCCTCGATCAGCTCACGGAATGTGGCTTCCTGCACGGCAATGGGATTTTTCTTAAAATTTTCGATCTGACCGAGGCGGCTTTTGAAGATCCAGGTCAAAAAACTGTTGATGACTTCCACTAATTAAAAACTTTGCGTTTTAGCTCAAATTGGCTTCCAAGATAGACTTTTCTCACCTGCTCATCGGCGGCAAGCTCCTCGGCGGTTCCTGCTTTTAGCAGCTTTCCCTCAAACATAAGGTAGGCTCGATCGGTGATGGATAGGGTTTCGTTGACATTGTGGTCGGTGATCAGGATGCCAATGTTTTTGGTTTTGAGTTTTGCGACGATG
Source organism: uncultured Limnohabitans sp. (assembly GCA_964613865.1). GTDB lineage: Bacteria > Bacteroidota > Bacteroidia > Cytophagales > Cyclobacteriaceae > Algoriphagus. Next base: position 53,680 of record CAZTJM010000007.1, read on the forward strand.
GTCTGGATTTCTTCCACTGCGATGGGATCCACTCCCGCAAATGGCTCGTCCAATAGGACAAACTTGGGGTCAACGGCCAAAGCCCGGGCGATTTCGGTTCGACGACGTTCGCCCCCGGAGAGCACCATCCCGAGATTTTTCCGCACATGGGTCAAGCTGAATTCTTCCAGCAGACTTTCCATCTTCTCTTTTTGGGCGGCTTTGGGCAACTTGGTCATTTCCAATACCGCCATGATATTCTCTTCCACGGAGAGCTTTCTGAAAACAGAGGCTTCTTGGGCCAGATAGCCGATCCCAAGTTGTGCTCGCTTGTACATGGGCAATCCCGTGATCTGCTCGTTTTCCAGAAATATCCTACCCTCATTGGGCTGGATCAGGCCTACAATCATGTAAAACGACGTGGTTTTTCCGGCACCGTTTGGACCCAAAAGCCCAACGATTTCACCTTGCTCCACCTGCACGGAGATGTCATTGACGACTCTGCGGCCTTTGTATATTTTCACCAAGTGTTCGGCACGGAGGATCATATCAGTCAAATTTGATGTCTTTCACATAGAGTTGCAAGCTGCTTTTGTCGCGGAAAAAATTCTCCCGCATCTCGGCTACGATGTCAAATCGCATCTTGCCACGCAGCATGTTGACCGTGGTCAGATCCGGATCTTTGGCACGGTCAGCCATCCCAAATCCCAGACACACCGGCGTAGTCACCTGCCCATCCTGAACGATCTTAAACCTCAAATGTTTGTCTTTCAAAACTGTCACCTCGTCCGCGTAAACGTTGGAAATCCGAAACACTGGTTCGGTATTGCCCGGACCGAAAGGCGCCATCTGCTTCAGGATGCTGTGAAACTTGTAATTGATCTGATCCAGTAGCAGCTCATCGTCTATCTCGATCACCGGCTTGCGGTGTACCTCCTCGATGCGGCTACGCACGACCTGCTCAAACTTCGCCTGGAATGCCGGCACGTTTTCCACCGAGAGCGTCAACCCAGCGGCGTATTTGTGTCCCCCAAATTGGTCCAGAAGTTCTGCGCACTCGGCGATAGCTTCATAGATATCGAAGTCCACCACGGAGCGGGCACTACCTGTAGCCTTGCCGTTGGACTCGGTGAGAATGATGGTCGGGCGATAGTATTTTTCTATGCATCGGCTTGCGACGATTCCGATCACGCCTTTGTGCCAGTCTTCCTTAAAGAGGACGGTGGAGTTCCAAACCGTGTCGGCCTCCATCAAGGCCAGCATCTCAAAGGCCTCTTTGGTGATGTTTTCGTCAAAGTTTCGCCGGGTGGAATTGACCTCATCAACCAACTTTGCCCGCTCTATGGCCTCATCCAGATTAGAGGAAATGAGCAGTTCAACGGAGGCTTTGGCATGCTCCAGTCTGCCTGAAGCGTTGATTCGGGGACCGATCTTGAAGACTATGTCCGAGATCTGGATTTCCTTTTCGACCTTGGCCTGAAGGATCAATGCTTTTAAGCCAGCTCTTGGATTGTTGTTGATCCGGTCGAGACCGTAGTAGGCGAGAAGGCGATTTTCTCCGGTGATAGGGACGATGTCGGCAGCGATGCTGACCACGACCAAATCCAGATAGCCATACAGACTGGATTCCTCCATCCCATGGGTTTTAGCATAAGCCTGGATTAGCTTAAAGCCGACTCCACAGCCACTGAGTTCCTTGTAGGGGTAGTTACAATCGGCTCGCTTGGAGTCAAGGACCGCCACCGCAGCGGGCAGCTCGTCCCCTGGGGTATGGTGATCGCAGATGATAAAGTCCACCCCCAGCCGCGAAGCGAGGGCAACTTTGTCGATGGCCTTGATTCCACAGTCCAGGGCGATGATCAGCGTAAATCCGTTTTCGGCTGCAAAGCGTACACCACGCTCGGAGATGCCATAGCCTTCCTTGTAGCGGTCTGGAATATAGAAATCCACATCGGGATAGAAGCCCTTCAGGAAACCATACATCAGCGCCACGGCTGTGGTACCGTCGACGTCGTAATCTCCATAGACGAGGATGCGTTCTTGGTTTTGTACGGCCTGTTCGATGCGGCTTACGGCCTTTTCCATATCCCGCATCAGAAATGGATCATGCAGCTGACTAAGGCTTGGCCGGAAGTAATCCTTTGCCTGGTCAAAGTTTTCCACCCCCCGGTTGATCAGCATGTTTGCCAGCGT
>CAZTJM010000007.1:55861-61831 GCA_964613865.1 uncultured Limnohabitans sp.
CTCCTTGCCGAGCTTTTCGATGGCTGACTGTGAGGCTTTGGGCTTTTGTTTCCAGACGTACTCCATGTTTGTTTTTCAGAGGTAGATGAGAAGGGATCTTCCCAAGTGGGTAATAGACGGTGACTTTATCGCATTGGGTACGCAAAAGCCGCTATTGAGGCCGAATCCTCCGCTTTTTTTCCTGTCTATAGTAAAATAAAAAAAGCGCAGGGAAAAGGAGCGCCCTCAACTTCCAGCTGTTTTTTTCATGAAAACCCAAGCCAGAATCAGCATTCACTTCCCGATACATCATCACTGCGACGACGCAGTGTGCCAATACGGCGAGCAACAAGAAACTGTAAATCAGCAGTTCGTTCATTTCAGGTTTTTTGAAGAATTAGCGCGGCCCAATTATCCTTGGATGATTTCTTGATCAGCTCCAGGCCGAAAGGCTTGGCTGCCTCAAGCAAATCCGAAATGTCTTCGGTGTAGAACCCACTGAGCAAAAGGTAACCCTGATTAGGCAAAAGCCGCGCATAGATTTCCATTTCGTCGAGCAGGACGTTTTTGTTTATGTTGGCCAGTACGATGTCGAAAACACCCTGCGGGTTGACCTCACGGATGGTGCCAACGCCCATACGAGTTTGGAGTCCGTTCAGGTCAAAATTCTCATTACCATTGTCCACGCACCAGTCATCGATATCGAAGGCCTCGACGGACTTTGCGCCCAGCAAATGGGCCATGATGGCGAGGATTCCCGTTCCTGAGCCTACATCCAGCACCCTTTTCCCCTCATGGTCCAAGTCTCCCTGATGTCTCAGCATCTGGAAGGTCGTCGCATGGTGTCCCGTCCCGAAGGACATCTTGGGATTGATGACGATTTCGTACTTGAACTCGGGCTTTGGCTCATGAAATGATGCCCTCACGTACACGAGGTCATCCACGGCTATGGGATCGTAGTTTTTTTCCCACTCCTCATTCCAGTTGACCCTGGGCATGATGCTCTCGGATAGGGAGATTTGGGCGGCATCCTGATAGGAGTCGATGAGCGCGTCGAATTTAGCCCGGTCAAACTCGGACTCGGCGGCGTAGGCATCAATCCCGTCCTCTGTCTCGAGGAAGGAATCGAAGCCGATTTCCGCCAGTTCTGCAATGAGGATTTCCCGGAATTCTTCCAGGCATTTGATCTTAAACTCCAGGTAATCCATGAATCTTTAGAACGATTTGATGATGTCGATGAAATCCCTCGATTTGAGGGAAGCTCCTCCGATCAGGCCGCCATCCACGTCAGGCTTAGAGAAAAGTTCTTTCGCATTGCCCGGATTGGCGCTGCCGCCATAGAGGATGGAGGTATCTGCGGCGATCTCCTTACCATACTTCGCGGCAATGTGTCGTCTGAGCGCCGCGTGCATTTCCTGCGCTTGGTCCGCTGTGGCTGTCTTACCGGTACCGATAGCCCAGATTGGCTCGTAGGCAATGACTACTTTGGCAAAATCCTCGGGGCTCAGGCCGAAAAGGCTCTCTGTCAACTGGAATTTTACATTGGATTCGTGCGTGCCGGCGGTACGGATCTCCAGAGATTCACCACAGCAAAAAATAGGAGTCAGGCCATGAGCAAGTGCCTGCTTCACTTTTTCAGCAAGGAGCTCGTTGTTTTCCTTGAAATACTCTCTTCTCTCGGAGTGGCCCAAGATGACATACTGTACTCCAAAAGATGCCAGGATCTTGGCAGAGACCTCACCCGTGAAGGCACCAGATTCTTTGTCAGAGCAGTTTTGGGAGCCCAAGGCTACTCCTTCAACACTGCCAATCAGTTTTTTAACAGGAAAAATATGGGGAAAAGGCGGGTTGAGTACCGCAATGACGTCCTTGATCGCCTCGTCTTTGTACATATTCACGATCTCAGAAGTGAGCTTTTGGCCTTCATCAAAGGTCAAATTCATCTTCCAGTTACCGGCAACGATTTTCTTTCTCATGTGGGAATTAAAATTTGTGGTGTTTGAAAAAAAGATTTAGCAAGGGTATTTTGGCTTAAAATTACCAAAAATGTCCAGCTGGGGAAAAAATAACCCGGATCATGCCCCAAAAAAGTCTTGGTCACTCGGGGAAGCGAAGGGGAAACTGGAAACCTACTGTGCTTACCAAGAGCGATGTCAGTGGGAAGTGAGGAGAAAGTTGTACGAAAAAGGCATCAAAGGCGACTCCGCCGAAGAATTGATCAGTGAGATGATTTCCTCCAATTTTTTGAATGAGGAACGATTTGCGAGATCTTTTGCCCGGGGTAAGTTTCGGCTGAGACACTGGGGCAAAATGAGGATTGCTAGGGAGCTCAAGCTCAGACAGATCAGTCCGGCATGTATTCGGTTGGGACTTTCGGAGATCGATCCGGAAGAATACTACGATAAGCTCCTAGACCAAGCTGAAAAGAAATGGGAAAAAACCACGGAAAAGGAGCCAACAAAAAAACGGTATAAAGTCGTAGCTTACTTGATGGCGAAGGGTTTTGAGCAAGACTTGGTGCAGGAGGCTGTGGCTTCAATGAGCAGTGGGCAGTCACAGTAGCAGTGAAAGTCTGAAAGGTGAACTCAGAAATCTGAAGGCTGAAGGCTTAGTGACCACACTTCGATAAGCTCAATGCGCAGTTGCTTTGCTCTCGGTTCTCTGTTCTTGGTTCTTGGCTCTAGCGTCTTGATACTAGCTACTCACTACTGGATACTCCCCCATACCATTTCACACGCAATCTTCGCTGACATCAGTGACAGCGGTATCCCGCCTCCCGGATGCACAGAACCCCCACAGAAATAGAGATTTTTGATGTCGGACGAGAAATTGGCGTGGCGGAGGAATGCGGCAAAACGGTTGTTGGAACTGTTGCCGTAGAGAGCGCCCTGCGCGGAGGATGTTTTCAGTTCGATCGACCTGGGATCGAGGGTTTCTTCAACTTCAAATAGGGATTCGAGGTCGGTTTTCAGCATTCGGTTGATTTTGGCAATGATATGCCCCCTGGCCTCTTTGACCAGCCCATCCCAGTCTTGCCCCTGATTATTGGGTACGTTGATCATGGTAAACCAATTCATGCAGCCAGCCGGTGCATCATCAGGCTTCATTGTCGAAGTGACGTTGATATAGACCGTCGGGTCGGGATGGATAGATCCTTTTTTGAAAATGCAATTGAACTCCTCCCTGTAGTCATTTGAAAAAAGAATATTATGGAGATCCAGTTCCGGAAAACTCTTTCTTACACCCCAATAGAAGATCAGCGCAGAGCTGGATTTGGGTTGCTTGAGAAGGCGCTTGGGTTGCTTTTGTGCACGCAGGATGGTCTTGTAGGCATTGACCATGTCCATGTTGTTGACCACGATGTCGGCGAGAAACCTTTTGCCTTTGCAGCTCAGGCCCACGGCCTTGCCGTTTTCCACCAAGATTTCATCCACTTTGGATTCAAAATGAAATTTTACTCCCAGTGACTCGGCGAGGTGAAAAAGGCTGATGGTGATGTCATGCATGCCTCTTTTCGGAAAATAGGCCCCCCTGCCAAATTCCAGATGCGGGATGATGTTGAGCGTAGCGGGGGTCTGATAGGGATCGGAGCCGTTGTAGGTGGCGTATCTGTTAAAAAGCTGTATGAGCTTGGGATTGGAAAATCGTTTTTCGTTGGCCTGGTTCATGGTGGAGAAAATTCCCAATTTTCCCATTTTAAAATAGGATTGGAGGGCTTGGGGGCTGGTCCAGGTGGACAGCCGGTGCAGCGAGCGCTCCATGAAAAGCGGCGCCAAATGCTGGAAGATGTAGGCGGACTGCCTCAGCGCTTCTCGGGTATGCTTGGCGGGCTCCCCCAACTTCGTTTCCACTTCCTCCGCAAATCGGTCAATGTCGGACCAAGCCGTGAGCCTCTTGCCGTCCTCCCAAAAATACTGGCAGATGGCTTCCAGCTTTTGATACTCAAAATAGTCTCTGGGGTTTTTTCCCGCTAGGATAAACAGCTCGTCAACCAAGCGCGACTCCGTAAATAGTGAAGGTCCCGCATCAAAGCGGTATCCTCCAATAGCTATTTGGGACAGTTTGCCTCCAGGATAAGAATTGGCCTCAAACACCTCCACCTGATAGCCCTTTACGGCCAAGCGAATAGAAGCGGCAATCCCTGCGATACCGGAGCCGATAGTTAATGCTTTCTTGGTCATGCCTTGCTTTTTGGATCATCAACCCCAAAAATGGGGAAGTGTTGAAAATTAAGCCAAATTAATGCAAGCGCATTACGTCCTACACTCCAGCCAGTCCAAACTAAATTTCAACACTCTATTTCAAATTCTTAGGCATATGGCCTAATTATGTTTTATTTGAAAATAATAGCAGAAAACGGCATTTATCCTTTCTGCTATCCTTTTCCTTTTAACCTATCCAACATGAAGCGACGATCGGCCGTCAAGGCCATGGCTCTGACCTCTTTTTCCACGCCTTTCATTTTCAGCCAAGGATTTACGGGCATTCGACGGCTGTTTTCAAAATCCTACCCAGCCTACCAAAGTAACTGGGAAAACTGGCCAGACCTCCACTGGATCGGTCCTGAGTATTGGGGAAACAGACTACAGGACTGGGAAATCCAAGACGGCAAAGCTGTCTGCGTGATCTCCGGCCCCAATCGCACACTGCATATTCTTACCCATCAGCTGCAAGACGGCAAGCAGGATTTTGAACAGTCCATTACGCTGCAATGGAAAAGTGAAGTCCTAAAAGGCAATCCCAAAAGCTACGTGGGATTCCGAATCGGCGCCAAGGGAAAATTTGCCGACTATCGTTCGGCTGCCGTGTTTGGACAAGGTCTCGACCTTGGTGTCAATGGCACCGGCCAGCTCCTGATCGGCGAAAAGACCAGCGGGGCAAAGCTCGATCTGAATCGCCCCATCTACCTGCACATGCAGGCCCAGTGGAGCGGCAAAGCCTATTCGGTCACGCTCTCCGGCACGAATGACTCAGGATCTGAAAGCCCTATTCAGCTTTTGCATGAAGACATTCCGGCCGCTGATCTCGTCGGAAACCTAGCCGTCGTAGCCCACACACCCAAGGACAATCAAGGTGACTCAGCGTTGGTGGCCTTTGCAGACTGGAAGTTTTCCGGAGAAAACTCGCTGCGGACAACAAACAGATCTTTGGCCCCATTGCCTTTGCCCAGTACACCGTTCATCGAAATATCCTCAAACTCACCGCCCAACTCGCTCCGCTGGAAAAAGTACAAGGGCTGAAAGTCGAGCTGCAGCTCCTCAAAGGTGACCAGTGGGAAACCATAGCAAGCTCGGGAATAGATCCGGAAGGCAGATATGCCCACTTCCGGGTGGAAAACTGGGACAAAAATGAAAAGGTGCCCTATCGAGTATTTCTAGTCTTTCCACTGAAAAGCGGAAACCAGGAATTTTACTTTCAAGGTGAGATCGCCGAACAACCAAACTCTACAGAAAATCTCAAAGTGGCGGTTTTCAGCTGCAATGCTGACTACGGCTTTCCCGACCAGGAAGTCAGCGACCATGTCAATCTCCACGAGCCTGATGTTGCCCTTTTTCTCGGAGATCAGTTTTATGAAAGCACCGGAGGCTTTGGCATCCAAACCAGCCCTTTGGAGAAAGCCTATCTGGACTACCTCCACAAATGGTATATGTTCGGATGGTCGTACCGGGAGATTTTTCGGAACATTCCGGCAGCCATCATCCCTGACGACCACGACGTCTACCACGGAAATGTCTGGGGCGAAGGTGGGGAGCATGCCCCTACGGATGAAGGCTGGGGCTATGTCGCACAAGACCAAGGCGGATACAAGATGCCGGCAGACTGGGTCAATATGATTCAGAGAACGCAAACTTGCCACCTTCCAGACGCCTACGATCCGACTCCGGTGAAGCAAGGAATTGGGGTTTATTATACCGATTGGGTGTATGGTGGAGTGAGCTTTGCTATTTTGGAAGACCGAAAATTTAAAACAGCTCCAAAAAATGTCCTCCC
>CAZTJM010000008.1:0-61816 GCA_964613865.1 uncultured Limnohabitans sp.
ATTTACAGGTTTTAACCAATAATCACGTCCGACTATTTAAGGGGCCTATACACCACCTTCATCATTTATTCCTCCTAATTCACTGTGATTTCCAAGGTTCCTGGGCCCCAATAATTCAACCTCTAAATGATTGAAAAAGTCAATCATTTCGAAATCTACATTTTCCAAATCTAACTCTATCCCATTGGCTTGGGCAAACTCCTTAAATCTTCTTACAATCTGCTTATTCATTAGGGCCTAGATTTTCCAGTAAAAGTCTGAGTTCTCGCTCCAGTTGAGCTTCCAGTTCATCCAGATCGATGGTATCCACCACCTCCCGGCGACCGATTTCGGTTTGGATATTGATGGCATGTCGGCCTTCCGCAGGTATCGATGCCGCTACATATTCCCTTGGTTCGGGTTCTTGGAGCAGATTCACGAGTTCGGTGATATTCTCTTCTGAGTAGGTATTGCGCATTTTGTCCTGCGCAGCGGGGTGTGGACTGTAGAGCGGTTTTTCGGAATTATCCGCCCGGACTAGTCTGATCATGTTGCTCTGTGCATTGTCAAAAAACCAGATATGGGTTCCGATATCCGTATTTGTAAACATGGCATTGGGCTGCTCTAGAAGTCCGGTGACGACTTTTTCATCGAAGATTTTACGGCGGATTTTGGATTCCGAACCGGTCTCCGAACCTGTACTGCTCAGCGTACTGGAAGAAATCACCGCCGCGATTGCGTGTTTGTTTCTTGCCCGTTCGGATTTCAGGAGATGGACGATCTGCATCATAAAGAGAAACTGCCCGTCTGACTTGCGGGGAGTGATGAATTTCTTGCCGTCATTGACCACCAGAAAATTGGGGGAACCCGAAGCCATATTTTTGACGATATCTTCATAATCCTGCTTCCAGTCCACCCCAAAGGGAGGATTTGCGATGATAAAGTCAAACGAATCGTCTCCGTTGATCTTATCCGCAAAAGCGGGTCGGGTAAGTGTATTCCCAAATGAAATGGTATTGGGAATGCCTTGTAGACCATTGTCCCAAGGGCAGATTTCCAGGAAGATCTTGGAGAGAAACCAAACCTTCCCGTTCATTTCCTGCCCGAATACTTCGATTTTGGCTTTTGGGAGCTTACTTCTGAAATAATAAGCTGACTCCATCACCATACTTCCCGTACCGCAAGTTGGGTCATAGATGGCGATATGCTTCTTGTTTTTGATCCTTCTTAGCGCATATTCGCACATCAAGTGAATGATACTCTTTTGAGTAAAATGCTGCCCTACCAGCTCTCCGGTGAACTTGCTTCGCATTCGGGCAATGGTGCGTTCATAGAGATCTTTGTATTGCTCTTTGGGGAAATGGCTAAAGTCGGCCTTTTCGATGTAGATGTCCAAGATCATTTCGAAGTAATGATCCTCTAGCTCGGCCAAGTAAGAATCCATCGGAAAAACCGAATGATGATTAAAATAGCTAAGAACTGTTCGGTAAACACCTGGATTATATTTGGCCTCTTGCTCAAAGTAGCGGAGGTTTTGTCCGAGGCTGGCTAAATCAGCCAGCAGGTTGGCAAAAGTCTCTTTGCTGGATTTCCCTTTGTACTTCAGGTACTCGGACTCCGAAAGTCCAAATTGATTGTCGTATTCAAAGTTGAAATTGAGCTTATTATTGTCAATCAATAGCTTGATGGCCATAAATGCCAAGACACGCTGATCATAGCCTGCCTCTGATACGCCCACCCCTCTGAGGATATCTGCATGCGCCCAATAGAAGTCGCCGAGTGTGGTTTTTCTTTTTTTCTGAAGTTGAATTTCGTTGCTCATGATTTTTTGAGTTTGTATTGGTTGAGAAATTCCGCTTCGGCTACTTTAAGCGCTTCATGACCTAGTTCTTCATTTTCTACTATTTGGTAAAGTTTTTCTGCTAGCCAAAGCGTTTCTAATTCCTCTTTACCAACTTCCAAAAAGTCACTCAACTTGTCCAAGTGATCTCGTGGAATACGTTTTTCACCTTTCTCTACCTTGCTGATAAACGCCGCATCAACATTGATTGAGGCTCCTACTTCGCGTTGGGACAGGTTTTTTGATTCCCGGAGTGCTTTTATTTTTTCGCCAAAGGTCATGTGTTATTATTTGGACATGTCCAATATAGGACAAAATAATTGCGCGTTCAGCACGGACTATCAAAGTCTGACGAAAAATGTCACTTTTCTTGATGTCAGTGGCCAATTTGATTAAAAAACGGTATCGGATCAGTTCACTTGAAAATAGTCAGAGAAGTCCTGCGCGCCAGCTAATCATCGTAAACTTCAGAGTCTATGTCAGAAAAACCGTTTTCCTGCTGGCTGTAATATTCCCGGGTGCTGGGAAGATTGGCTTGCGCTTCGATCTTTTGGTAAAGGGCTGTTTTCTTATCTCGCATGGTTTTGACTGTATTTGCAAAGTCACTTTCGACAACATTTTTTGTTTGACCCGCTTTGTCCTGGGCAATACTTTCCATCAACCTTCTGGAATTCTCCTGGCTTGACATCAGATGCTCCGAATCGGACCTTTGCTTTTTCATGGCTTTACAACTTTACAACCATCCCACGTTACAACTTTCATCCCTCCCTACCAAATCTTAATCGTCTCCTCCGGATCCTTGTAATTTGCGTGGCCGGGCTGGATGCCGTAGCCTGTACAAATCCACATATTTGGGTTTCAATAGTGAAATCTCGTCTGCACGATCCTAAGAATCTGGTTGTCCCCTAACCCTTGGACACGGTAAACCAATCGATGTTCTCCGGTAATACTTCTAGACCAATAGCGCCATCTGTTTGCTCTTGGGCGATACTTTCAAGTAATCTTATGGCATTGGTTTGGGTGGACAGCAAGCAGGCAGTTTCCTCCATCGTTGCAATTTTTATACACCTTGTAATTATAGGTGATTTTTTCTTAGGAAAGGGTGAATTCTTTATGTCCGACTCTCTGCCAGCCTCCCCTTCTGCAAGAGTTTTTGAGAGCGATTTAATCTTAAAAATAGAAACATATCGAAAAGTTATTCTTTACTTGCAGCATTAACCCGATAACATGAAAGGATATCTTGGAGAGTTTGAGGAGTTGGTGCTGCTGACCATCGCTTCCCTTTTGGACAACGCTTATGGCGTAAGCATCAAAGCTTATATCGACGAACGTACTTCCCGGTCGATCAGCATCGGTGCGCTCCACTCCACTATCACCCGCCTGGAAGAAAAAGGATACGTGGATTCACATCTGGGCGAACCGACACAGGAACGCGGAGGAAGAAGCAAGCGCTTTTACGAAGTGACCCAGACAGGCAAACTTGCGCTGCACCAAATGAAAAATCTCCGGGATGAACTTTGGGTCTCCGCCTCACAAAATCTATCCCTGACCAAATGAAACCGAGCATGAAACAGGCGCCCCAAGCAGGAACTACATACACATGAAATCCAGGATTCAACCCCCGCGGCTAGCAGATAGCCTTTTCCTCTGGTATTGTGAGCGCGCGTCGGTCGAGGATCTTCATGGCGACGTGAAAGAGCTTTTCTATGCCGATCTCGAAAAACATTCGGTGTTCAAGGCCAAGCTCAACTATTGGCAGCGGATTTTTTCGCTTATTTTTTCTTATGCTTTGCGGCAGCGCAAGCGAAGAGCCGCCTATCATCCCTATTCGAATGGCCTAAACACCGCGATTCTTTCGAACTATTTTAAGACTGCGGTGCGCAACCTCGCTAAGAATAAATTCTATGCGGGCCTCAATATCTTTGGGCTCTCACTTGGCTTGTCGCTCTCCTTGCTGTTTATCGCCATCCTGGTGTTTATCTATCGGTATGATAACTTTCACACCAAGCGCGACCAAATCTATCGCGTCATCACCCAAGTGCATGACGACATGGATAATCCGATCTACGCATCCACTCCCTCTGACCTCGGATATATCCTGGAGCAAGATTTTACAGGAATAGAAAAAGTGGTTTCCATTCAGGCCACGCTAAACGGGGAGGCGGTTTATCAAGAGAAAAAGTTGCCGCTGCGGGGATATTTTACCGAACCGGAATTTTTCGAGGTGTTTGACTTCCCCCTGCTAAAAGGCAATCCCAGCACAGCGCTAAAGGAACCCAACAGCATCGTGATCACCGAAAAGGAGGCTGAAAAAATCTTCGGCAGCAGGGATCCAATGGGAGAAGTGTTGACGATACCGCCCTACGGAGAGATGACCGTAACTGGGGTTTTGAAAGACGTTCCCAAAAACTCCCACCTGGCTTTTGGGGCGCTGGCTTCGCATTCCACCTTGCTTGGTAGCGGAAAGCAAAGTCAGTCCTTCGGAGAAGCTTCCTGGACGAATTTTACCAACTCCTATGTGTATTTTCTTTTGCCCGAGAGTACTTCTCCGGATGCTGTCGCATACTTCCTTGACAAACTGGCCAAGGATCGCTATCCGAAAAAGGATTTCTCGGCAAGTTTTTCTGTCCAAGCCCTGAATGACATCGTACCGGGAACAGAAGTGTACAATGCCATTGGGCCAAGCTGGGACCATCTTTCGATCCTCTTGGTAGCCTTGACGACATTGATTATCCTGATTCCCGCATGTGCCAACTATGTCAATCTATCTATTTCCCAATCGCTCAAGCGGATGAAGGAGATCGGTGTGCGAAAAGTTATGGGAGGGCAGCGGCGGCAGATTTTCTTCCAATTCATCATGGAGACCACGCTGAGTATGATGATTGCGCTGTTTTTGTCCTACTTTTTCTTTGAATTGATCCGGGGCGAGTTTCACCAAATGCTTGCCGAGGCGGACTCTATGGACATGACTCCGGATCTTGTTACGCTCATTTGCTTCTTGGGCTTTGCGTTACTGGTTGGGGTCTTGGCAGGAATTGTCCCAGCATTGTATTTTTCAAAAATCAACCCGCTCAACGCCCTAAAGTCAACCGTGTCGATTCCTACGCGGAAGTTTCGCTTTCCGGGTAGAAAGATCATGCTTACCGTCCAGTATGCGATGTCGCTGGGTTTTATCATGGCTGTGGTGATCATGCTGCAGCAATATCGGTATTCGATGAACTATGATTTTGGCTTTCGCCAGGAAAATATCCTGGACGTCGAGTTGCAGGACGTGAAGCCACAAGTGTTCAGAAACGAATTTGGGAATTTGGCTGCCGTTCAATCGATCTCTATGTCTTCGCATATCCTGGGTCTGGAATTCAGTGCCGAGAAGTTTATCAAAGATGAGAAACAGTTGGATTCACTAGCGGTCGCGACGATATCCGTTGACGAAAATTTCATTGACAATTTTGGGCTTCATTTGCTTGCCGGCAAGAATTTCAGCGCTGATCAAAACAGCAATCTACGCCAGATTATCATCAATGAGGAAATGGCAAAAACCTTCAACCTCGGCGATCCATACTCGGCAGTTGGAAAATCTTTGCTTCTGGATGATGACGAGGAAGTCTTGATCATCGGTGTGGTGAAGAATTTTCACTACACGAGTCTCCGCAAGCCCATCGGCGCTTTTTTCTTCAGGTATGATCCCACTGAGTTTCGCTTCGCAAATCTCAGCATGCCGCTGACCAATCGTTTTGACGACCTGACGAAGATAGAAGCAACCTGGAAGATGCTAGGCAGCGATCACAAGCTTCGGGCGCAATATTTTTCAGACGAAATCGGTGATGCCTATAGTTTCTATTTTATTGTGATCAAACTCTGGGGCTTCCTTGGTGTGCTAGCCATTACCGTTGCATCCATTGGCTTGTTGGGAACGGTTGCTTTTACTATCGGTGGTCGCCTGAAGGAAGTCAGTATCCGAAAAGTGATGGGAGCGTCCACGGAAAGCGTCGTTTTTATGCTTTCGAAAGATTTTCTCCTGCTCATATTCATTGCGATCGTGGTCACCGTGCCCGCGGTCTACTTTCTGTTTTCCAAGCTTTTGGTCCAAATGCAGCATTACAGTTTCTCAATTGGTTTTTGGGAAATCGCCGTAAGCGTCTTTCTATTGGCGGTCTTGGGCCTTAGCACGATTTTCTCCCAGACCATTCGCGCCGCAAATGCCAATCCGGTGGATCATATGAGAAGTGATTGATTGGAGCGAGTACTTTGATCCAGTTATTTTCAATCGTAGAAATCTCTATAGTCTGCTTCTAAACTCGAGTCAAAACGACGGGCCTGCATTATCCTTTTACGTCTCTATTGCAGTGCCTTGACAAAGTGAGGAACTAGCTGAGGCTTATCCGGACGCGATATTTTTGATTATCTTCTGAAAAATCACGTCATGAAATGGCAATACCGAATACCAATAAACTCGACTCCAAAATACAGTGACAAAGCCCCTGATTTTCAATGTTGTGGAATTATTATTTGGTAACTTATATAGACAACCAAATCCATAGAAACCATGGCAAAGAAAGTTGAACCCCTTGAAACTTCTGAAAAAATCGTCCCAAACGAGTTTTTCAAAACGCGCGCACCTTATCACTTTTCCAATCCTATTTTGAAAAACTGCGAATGCCGGGATGAAGTGACCGTTGAGTCCCTTGCCGCTGCTCTGAAGATGCCCAAACTTATTGCAATGAGTCAGAAAGCACTGAGCTATGACGATGGATACCTGAAGTTTGATAGAGAAGATGCAAAGGCAGCGGGTATTGCACAGCAGGACTTTGAATTGCTTGATGTGAATTTTCAGATAGCCAATACACTCATTTCAAATGGCTCAATTAAACTGGACGCTGGCCTGACCATTTCTGCGCTCCTTCCTGCATTCTTGAAGGTGACTCTCATCGATGTTACCATCAATGGAGAAAGATATGTCCTAGAGAGCGAAATCACCTTGCTAGGTACCCGGTACTATGTGAGCAAGGCACTGCTTAATAAGATAACTCAATTACTCGCTTTGGGAGCTGGTGCCGCAGGAGTAGCCGCTGCCTTGCAGGCAGCAGGAATTATCACCGCTCCATCAGCTGCTATTACCGGTCTAATCGCCGCTATTCTTGCATTTGGCGTAGCTGCTTTGCAGTTTTTGGACTTTTGTAACGGCATTTATATTCTCATGCCATTTGGTGGTATTCCCCCCGTTGTTCCCTATCCGGCTTAGTTTAGAACATTCATCAGAAATTGGTGGCACCCAAAAAAGTGAAGCAAGCATTTTTGGCTTTCGGTGCTTACCGTCTTTACAATTCAGGCGCAAGTTGGCGTTGTGGACTTGTGCTTTTAGGAATTTGCATATCCTTCTCTGTCAACCGCTACTCATACGACTATCTGGGAACTTGCTCTCAACCATAGCCTTAGAAAAATCCCTCCAACGGTGCAGTCCATGGTCACTTTCTGACGATATTTCTCAACATCTTCGGAAAGATCAAGGCATGAAACGGCAGCACCGAATACCAATATAATCGACCTCAAAGACCAAGAGGTCGAAACGTAGCAGTTTGTTGTAAGACAGTTTTCGCACCCTCATTTTTGAACTTAAATTCCAACCAAGCCTCGCCCGGTAATTTCATTTCGGCATATAGAAGCAAGCGGCCAATGGCTCGGTCTGCAACCAGCACTCTCCAAAAATCAAGCGCATCTCCAGCCCACAATTCGGTATCGCTCCGTCGTCCCCGCCTGATGCCGACCCCGCCCACGAGGATGTCCATCGATCCCCGGATATTCCACATCCAGTTGCCGAAGTACCAGCCGCGGTTGCCGCCTATTGACCAAATGTTTTCGATAACTTCTTCTTTGTCGCGCTCGAACGCGACAGAACGCTGATCCGTAAATACCCCGTGCTCGGGCACTTGCATGTTTTCGTTGAAATAATTGGTTATGCCATAGAGCGAGATCGAATCCTTCCAGGTAGAGACCACGTTTTTCTGACTGATCTTGTCAAAAGCAAGTTGCAAAGCTTCCGTGTAATCATTCAGCTTGATGGGCACGATTTCCAAGATTCGGTTGTCCCGGCAGATGACTTCATTTTTCATACTGCTAACCAAGCTTCTTGCCAGTGAAAATGTAGTCGAAGTGACCAGCAGAAGCCACAAAGAAGAGAGTTTCGGTGTCAAAACCGGGACAGTGATGATCACTCGCTTTAGCCTACGCACTTTGGCGAAACCCAGCAACATCTGTTTGTAGGTAAGAATCTCCGTTCCTCCAATGTCAAAGGTCTGGTGATAGGCTTGCGGCTTCATCATCACGCCACTCAAATATTCGACGACATTCCGTATGCCGATTGGCTAGCATTTGGTATTGAGCCATTTTGGCGCAACCATCACCGGAAGCTTTTCGACAAGGTCGCGGATGATTTCAAACGAAGCGCTGCCGGATCCGATGATGATGGCAGCTCGCAGCACTGTGAGCGGGGCCTTGGCTTTTGCCAGGATATCTTCCACGTTTTTGCGGGAAAGCAAATGGTCAGAAAGGTTTGCGTCGTTGACTATTCCGCTTAGGTAAATCAGCTGTTTGCAGGATGTTGTGTCAAGAAACTGGACAAAATGTTGCGCCGACTTGGCTTCCAATGCCTGAAAATCTGGATCTGAAGAACTCATCGAATGAACCAAATAAAAAGCGACGTCGACCTCCGAAGTCAGGCCCTCTAGCGAATCAGGCTCATTGAGATCTGCTTCTACCACGGAAACATTTTTCAAAAATTCCTCTGAAAAGTCATCCCAGTCAAACCTTCGTTTGTCCCGCAAAAGACAGACAACCTGATGGCCTGCCTCCACCAAGACCGGAAGCAACCTTCTTCCAATATAGCCAGTAGCGCCAGTGAGTAGGATTTTCATTAATCGACCCGTTAGACTTTAAGACTGGATATTCCCCCATCGGCATGCAGCACTTGGCCGGTGATCCAAGCCGATTTGTCGGTCAACAGAAACGCTGCCAGATTGGCGATGTCCTCTGAGGTTCCGATTTTTTTAAGCGGATGGCGCTGGGCGTTGGCCTCTTTTTTTTCTTCGCTATTCAGTAAAGTGCCTGCAAGCGGAGTATCGGTGATGGATGGAGCGATACAATTGACCCTAATTTTCGGAGCGAATTCTGCTGCCAAGGCTCTGGTCAAGCCTTCTAATGCCCCTTTGGACGATGCTACGAGAGAGTGAAAATTGAATCCCAACTGAACAGCCACGGTGGAAAAAAGTACAATCGACGAACTTGGGGAATTCTTCAGACTAGGCAGGCAAGCTTGGAGTACCTTCACCGCACCCAGAAACTGTAGCTGGTAGTCGTCTATGAAATCTGATGGTTTGATCCGCAAAAAAGGCTTGAGTTGAATCGCGCCTGGGCAATAGGCAATCCCATCCAATATTTCCGGAACAAAACCCAAATCCAGCGAGTCGCCGAGGACGTCGAGCTGTTGGATTTTTTCAAATCCCTGATGGGTGATCTCAGTCTTGCGAAAAGTGCCAAAGACGCGATGTCCTTCTGCAATCAAATTTTTGGAAAGGGATAAGCCGATCCCGGAGGATGCGCCGATAATCAAGATGTTTGCCATAGTCCGAAAACCACCCGGCAGCCAATTTGTTCATCCTCCCTTCGCGCCGCGCACATCCGATGCCTCACGCAGCGCTTCAATTTCTTTTTCTAAATGGTCGATCATTTCCATCTTGGTAGCATAGAGCCTGAGGTCGCCCGACCGCTGGATTTGCATGGCTTCTTCGAGCAGTTTTTTACGCTTGGCCTCAAGGGACTTCAGGGGATCTTTTTTGAAAAGGGAAAACATGCGGTTTTTCTTAGATGAACACGGCAGGATGGAAATTGTTATCGTGGCAAGGAGCGATACCTGTCCGGAAGCATCTTCATTTTCTCGAAGGCGTTTTTTGCACTGATTAGGTATTTGGAATCCCCCAGCCTATCCTACCAAATCTTGATCCTTTCCTCAGGAGCCTTGTAGTTCGCGTCGCCGGGCTGAATTCCATATGCAGCGTAAAACGGCTCAAAATTCATCAGTGGACCATTGACGCGCCACATCGCCGGTGAATGGGAGTTGGTGTTGACATAGGTGCGCATGAACTCGTCACGGGTTTTTACCCGCCAGATCCGGGCTATGGAATAGCAAAAACGCTGATCAGGCGTCAATCCGTCAGTTTTCGTCGTGTCTTGGCCTTGGAGAGTCAGCTTAAACGCGTCATAGGCAATGTAGATTCCGCCATTGTCAGCGGTGTTTTCGCCAATGGTCATTGCGCCTTTGACATGCACCGAATCCAGCACGGTAAAGCTGTCGTAGCGGTCGATCAGCAGTTGGGTTTTCGCTTTGAACTTTTCGTAGTCGGCTTTGGTCCACCAGTTTTTCAGATTTCCTTCTTTGTCAAACTGGGCTCCCTGATCGTCAAAGGCATGGGTAAGTTCATGGCCGATGACCATGCCGATTCCGCCGTAGTTGATCGCATCGTCAGCGTTGGGATCGAAATAAGGGTATTGGAGGATCCCAGCCGGGAATACGATTTCGTTGAGTGAAGGATTGTAATAGGCGGTCACCGTACTTGGGGTTGTCCCCCACTCCGTTTTGTCCGGAGCTTTGCCAAACTTCTCCAGCTGGTATCGGGCGTTGTCCTTCTTCAGGGCCAGGACATTTTCAAAATAACTGTCACGACTGATACTGACAGGATATTCCCGCCATTTGTCTGGATAGCCGATTTTCTTGGTGATGGAATACAGCTTTTCCTTGGCTTGCGTCTTGGTGCTGTCACTCATCCAGTCCAGTTGATTGATTCGTTGTTCAAAAGCCTTTTGGAGGTTGTTCACCAAATCCAGAACTTTTTGCTTCGCGTTTTCGTCGAAATACCGCTTCACATAGAGCTGGCCTAGGTCAAATCCCAGCTGCTGGTCCACCTGCTGAACCATCTGTTGAGCGCGGGTCAATTGCTTTGACTGCCCAGAGACGGCCTTGGTGTACTCGAAGGCGGCTTTCTCAAAGGGCGAACTGAGGTAGTTGGCGTACTCGCTCAACGTATGCGCTCTGAGATAGGTCTTCCAGTCTTCCAGCGGCACGCTTCTCAGGAGTACATCAAGTTTTTCGTAGTAGGCTGGCTGGCGGATATCGAGGGAGTCTGCTTGCAAGCCCAGACCTTCAAAAATGCTTTTCCATCCGATATTTCCGTGTTTTTGATCCAGATCGGCGACGGCCACTTTGTGGTAGTTTTCCTTGACTACTCGGCGCTCGATACGGGTTTTGTGAGACTCTGCCAACTGCTTTTCCAGGTTGTAGACCTTGGTGGCAGCCGCATCAGCCTCAGTTGGACTTTCACCAGTGAGTTGAAACAAGGTAGAAAGATAGGTGTGATAAGCTTTTTGGATACCCAATGTCGAGGAGTCGCTTTTGAAATAATAATCCCGATCCGGCAAGCCCAGCCCAGTTTGGCTCAGGTGTATGATATTGATAGTGCTGTTCTCATCGTCTGGGGAAATCCTCAATCCGATCAGGGATTCATTGCTGTGCTGGAGCTCCGACACGACATAATCCTCCAGATCTGCGAGGGAAGCAATGGATTCGATTTGGGAAAGTTTGGGTTGGATAGATTCAAAACCTTTCGCGTTGATCGAGGCAGTGTCCATGCCAGAGGCGTAGAAGTCTCCCACTTTTTGTTCTATACTCCCTGCTGGGTGTTCAGAAGCGGAGACTTCCGTCAGAATATCTTCCAGAAGCTTCTTTTGGGGAATGTTCAAAAACGAATAAGACCCCACTCCTACTTGGTCGGCGTCGATCTCCGCAGAATTGTACCATTTGCCATTGACATGCATGAAAAAATTGTCGCCGGGCCGGATGGTGGAGTCTATGCCGGCCAGTTCTACAAACTGCCGCTTGGATGTCTGCTCTTCGGTACTTTGTTGGGTGTTGCAAGCCGCCAATAGCAGCAGCCCTGCCAAAAATCTATTTCTCATAAGGTTGGGATGGTTTCAACAGTAAGCTAAGAAAAAATTTGGATGAGCGATGTCGGAATTCCGTTGTCGGTGGATCAAGGATTTTGAGATATAATTTATGAGGCTGTCATGACTATTGGCAGCCTACAACATTACAACCATACCACCTTCCAACTTTCATCCCCAGTTCTCCAATCACAATGAAATCCTCGCCTCGGAATACAAATCGTAAGCAGCGATAAGGGCTTCGGCGCCCTTGGCGTTTGGATATCGCTCGTAGGAAGCGATGGCGTCGCGGTTTTCCACAAACACGGGTTGGTAGGTTTCATCGTAGACGTTCCAGACGATGAGGAGGAAATGGTAACCGATCTTGCTGGATCTGCCATTTTCCATCCAAGATTGAAAAACATCTTCACTCAGGGGCTGTGGATAATCAGGGCTTTCAAACATGGGGGAAAGATAGGCAGGGATGGCTTTTTTCCCTAGGCAACCACCGGAAAAGCACGATACGGCATAGTAGCTGGCGGAAAGACCACTTCAAAGTTCCGTCATAGTTATAGACAAATACTATGACAACATAAAAACAATCAATTTGAATTATTGAGCCATTCGGGCTTATCTTGGGTAAAGTTTCAAAAATTTCTACCTTAAATAACACATACTAACCATCACAAAACTATGTCAGACATGAAAGATCAAAGTGCGGGAAAATGCCCTTTCGGACACTCCGCACCGGCAGCTGTCGAGCCTAAACAAGCCGCGGGAAACGGAACCCGAAATCGGGACTGGTGGCCCAATCAGCTAAAGGTCAGCATCCTCCGACAGAATTCCTCCCTATCCGATCCCATGGACAAGGATTTCAATTATGCTGCGGAATTCAAAAGCTTGGACTTGGATGCGGTAAAGGCTGATCTTGAGAAGGTGATGACCGACTCCCAGGATTGGTGGCCTGCAGATTTTGGGCATTACGGGGGACTTTTTATCCGGATGGCATGGCACAGCGCGGGTACCTATCGAATCCATGACGGTCGCGGTGGCGCAGGTGCTGGCATGCAGCGTTTTGCTCCCCTCAATAGCTGGCCAGACAACGTAAGCTTGGACAAGGCCCGAAGGTTACTTTGGCCTGTAAAGCAGAAATATGGAAAGAAGCTCTCCTGGGCCGACTTGATGATTTTGGCTGGAAACGTAGCCCTAGAGTCCATGGGCTTCAAGACTTTCGGCTTTGCCGGCGGTCGCCAGGATGTGTGGGAACCAGATGAGTCAGTGTATTGGGGTTCAGAGGACAAGTGGCTTGGTGCTGATATCCGCTACGGTCGCGGATCAGACGGTGTGGATGAAAAGCACGGAGTGGTCGTATCCGACGACGACCCATCTGGAGAGATGCACGGACGAAATCTCGAAGAGCCGCTTGCTGCCTCCCACATGGGCTTAATCTATGTAAACCCGGAGGGGCCTGACGGCAAGCCGGATCCAGTTGCAGCTGCGAAAGATATCCGGGATACCTTCGGTCGGATGGCAATGAACGACGAAGAAACAGTAGCGTTGATTGCCGGAGGACACACTTTTGGGAAAACCCACGGTGCGGCACCCTCGGACTATGTAGCTGCTGAGCCTGAGGGAGCGCCCTTGGAAGCCCAAGGTTTTGGATGGACCAACAGCTACGGGTCTGGAGTTGGCAAAGACGCCATCACTTCTGGCTTGGAGGTGACATGGACTACTACCCCTACCCGCTGGAGCAACAATTTTTTTGAGAATCTCTTCGCTTACGATTGGGAGCTCACCAAGAGTCCTGGGGGAGCCCATCAATGGGTGGCAAAAAATGCGGAAGCCATTATTCCTGATGCCTTTGATGGTAGCAAGAAGCACCTTCCAACTATGCTCACCACGGATTTGTCCTTGAAGCTCGATCCGGGTTTTGAGAAAATCTCCCGACGGTTTTACGAAAATCCAGACGAATTTGCTGATGCTTTTGCCAGGGCTTGGTTTAAGCTCACTCACCGGGATATGGGACCAAAATCCAGATATCTCGGCCCTGAGGTTCCTGCTGAGGATCTGATCTGGCAGGATCCTATCCCTACGGTGACCTACCCACTGATCGAGCAAGAACAGATCGACAGCTTAAAGACGAAAATCCTTGCCTCAGGACTGAGCATTTCCGAACTCGTGAGCACAGCGTGGGCATCGGCGTCTACCTTCAGAGGTTCTGACAAGCGCGGTGGCGCAAATGGCGCACGTATCCGATTAGCTCCCCAAAAAGACTGGGAGGTAAACAACCCCGCCCAATTGGCAAAAGTGCTTGAGGTCCTGGAAAGAATCCAAAACGACTTCAATTCAAATGAAGCTAGCGCCAAACGGGTCTCCCTTGCTGATTTGATTGTTTTGGCCGGTTGTGCGGCGGTGGAGCAAGCTGCCAGAAATGCTGGTTTTGACGTGGAGGTGCCCTTTACCCCAGGCCGCGCAGACGCTACGATGGAACAGACCGACGTGGAGTCATTCGCTGTCCTCGAGCCTTTGGCGGATGGGTTTAGAAACTACACTAAATATCACTTCCGAGTTTCTCCCGAGGAAATGCTCATAGACAAAGCCCAGCTGCTGACGCTGACCGCGCCTGAGCTTACCGTGCTAGTTGGAGGGATGCGGGTGCTGGATACCAACTATGACCACTCTAAGCACGGTGTATTCACCGATCGGCCGGGCAAACTCACCAATGACTTCTTTGTCAACCTCCTGGATATGGGAACGGCTTGGGCCAAATCTCCCGAGAATCCCGCAATCTATCTGGGAACCGACAGAGAGACCGGCCTTCCTAAGTGGACTGGAACCCGCGTGGACCTTGTCTTTGGCTCCAACTCCGAGCTTCGGGCTGTTGCAGAAGTCTATGGATGCTCCGATTCCAAAGAAAAGTTCGTCAACGATTTCGTTTCGGCTTGGGCCAAGGTGATGAACTTGGACCGTTTTGATCTGGCATGACCAGTCATTGCTTGAACAACAAAGAAAGGCAGTCTTGGGGCTGCCTCTTCGTTTTTTTAATACGACCAGTTCTCCGGAAAATTAGCCTTTTACATGACTACTGGCCATAGATATGATTGTTTTCCAGTAGATTATGGAGAATAAAGCTGCCTAAAACGAGTGTACAGCTCAAGTGACCTAAATCCGCCCAAAATCCATGAAAAAGTCCCTGTTTCTGTTGTCCTTTCTATGCCATTCCCTGCTTGCGCAAATTCCCGAAGGAAAGAAGGTAATTAGTTCCCTGTACCTCTATGACTTGGAGAAGGGACAGTCCCAGTTGATTCTTAGAGAAAGCCGGCATTTTGAAGCCCCAAATTGGTCTCCGGATGGCAGCTATCTCCTGATTAACAGCCAAGGAAAACTGGAGAAAATCGGATTGGATGGGGCAAAAATGGGAGTTTTGAACACGGGTGATCTCCAGAAAGCAAACAACGATCATGGCTATTCCTTTGACGGAAAGACCCTGTTTATCTCAAGTGGGAAGAATGATGTCAGTGGCTGGTCCTCCTATATTTTCAAAGTATCCGCCGAGGGAGGAATACCGGAACAGATCACCCCGCTCTCTCCCTCCTATTGGCACGGTGTGTCTCCCGAAGGAAAATTCATCGTCTATTGCGCGCCGAGAAACGACAACTATGATGTCTATAAGATGAGCGTCGACGGCGGTGAGGAAATCCGACTCACAAAGGAAGAAAGTTTGGATGACGGGCCGGAATATTCTCCTGACGGCAAATACATCTATTTCAATTCATACCGCTCGGGGATGATGCAGATTTGGCGGATGAAGCCGGATGGATCCGAGCCAGAGCAGATGACCTTTGATGCCCATTCCAACTGGTTTGCGCACATCGCTCCAAACAACCAAGTCGCTACTATCATCACCTATTTGGAGGACCAAAAGCAGGCGCACCCTTTTGGCAGGCAAGTAAAACTCCGACTGCTAGACCTGCAGACCAAAGAGATGAAGGACCTGACCGAGGAATTCTATGGCGGACAAGGCACGATTAACGTTCCGTCTTGGAATCCAGAGAGCACCAAGTTTGCCTATGTGCGGTACGAATTGGAAGATCTGTGAGGGATACGCCAGCTCATCTCATTTTGGAAACACCGATGTAATAGTCTGGATCGACGGTCAAAGCAGGCTTGTTTTCCACCTGCAACTGCTGCCATTTGGTGGTCGGCATGAGCCGAACTTTCTTTTCGCCCATAGAGACATCCACAGGCATATCCAGGGACGCAACTGCATTGATCCAGCGATAGTTGAGTGTCTGATCGTCTGAACAATAATATTCCAGAATCGGAATTCGCACGTCTCTTAAATACTGGTCAAACACTGGCTTGAGGTCTTTTCCAAAAGCCTTGGAGATGTAATCTTCCACCTGTTCCGTAGTGACGGTTTGGTGGTAAAACTCTTGGTTTAACCCGCGCAAAACTCCCCGCCACTTTTCGTCGTCATTGAGGATCTCTCGAAGCATGTTCAGGAGATTGCCGCCCTTGTAGTACATATCACCGGAACCCCGCTGGTTTACACCATATTTGCCAATGATGGGGATGTCATTTGCGATGTTCATCCTTGTGCCTCGGACATATTCCTGTCCGGCTTCTTTACCATAGTGAAAGTCCAAGAAGAGGCTTTCGGAGTAGTTGGTGAAGCTCTCATGGATCCACATATCGGCTACGTCCTGATAGGTGATATTATTGGCAAACCACTCGTGTCCCGCCTCATGGATGATGATAAAGTCAAACTTCATCCCCCAGCCAGTACCGCTAAGATCTCGGCCGCGGTAGCCGTTTTGGTAGCCGTTGCCATAAGTGACTGAGCTCTGATGCTCCATACCTAGGTAAGGAGCTTCGACAAGCTTAAAGCCATCCTCGTAGAAAGGATAAGGCCCAAACCAGTATTCAAATGCCTTCATCATGCGGCCTGCGTCTTGAAAATGCACTTTGGCTTTTTCCAAATTGTCGCGTAGCACGTAGTAGTCCATATCCAGTTCGCCTTTTTCTCCTGCAAACTTTTCCGCGAAGTGGACATAGTCACCCACGTTGATATTTACCCCGTAGTCGTTGATGGGGTTCTTCACTTCCCAATGGTAAGTGGTCGTTTCACCGTTCTTCTCGGTCTTGACAAGACGGCCGTTGGAGACGTCCATCAGCTCGCTTGGGACTGTCACACTGATCCTAAGGCTGTCCACTTCGTCCGCAGGATGGTCCTTTGTTGGCCACCAAATGCTGGAACCTATCCCTTGGTTGGAAGAGGCGATGAACTGTTTGCCATTGGCGTCTTTCTGCCAGGTGATGCCACCATCCCAGGGTGGACGCACAGCCACTTTGGGTTGGCCTTCGTAGGAAATCAGGATCTCTTCCACCTGACCCGGAGTCTGCTTTTTTTTGAGGGTGACAAAGTGGGCAGCCCCTTCTTTTTTGACCTCAAGCTTTTCCCCGTTTTGAACCGCCGAGGTGATCTTCAAAGGCTCCTGCAGGTCGATCTGCAGCGTTTGGTTTTCACTCTTCACCCGATATTTGACCAAGTTGGTTCCTTTGATGGATTTGGTTTCCGGAAAAATCTCCACCGCGAGGTGGTAGTAGCCCAGATCCCACCAGGCCCGTTCCGGCGTGATGCTGCCGCGAAGTGTGTCTGCACGGGTGATTTTCTGCTGGGAAAAGGCGGCGACCGAAAGAAGCGAAAGGAATAGCACGCTGAAAAGTCGTAGCGGAGATATCATGCGGAGATTTATTGTAGAAGGTGAATGAGTGGCTTCAAATATCCTAAAAGAAACCAGCAATCCAGTAGACATTTACACCTTTGGCGGGACTGCTTTTCCTCCTCTTATGTCGCATGGCTATAGACGTACTGGATTGGAATTGCTGAGTTGGAGAGAGACAAAACTTTTAGCCCATAATTTCCGACAAAGCAACCGAGGCTCCTCCCCTTCTTTTGCTTTCGTCAGCAGCCTCCATGAAGGCGTATATTTCCAAAGTCTCCTGATCGGCTACGGGAGATTTTCCGCTTTTGAAGAACTCGGCGATTTTTACAGCCAGAGGCTCATAGCCCTCATAATTCCCCAAAACCAGATTTCCATCTGAACCAAATGCGGTGCCACCATATTCGTGCTTGCCCGAGCGCATTCCCCGGAAAGTACCGATTCTTCCATCTCTCCATTTCCCGACGACCACATCGGAATCGGCCGTGCTCTGCCGAGTCACGGTCTCACATCCGGGTCCCATCACCGTGTAAAGAATCTCCACTCCATGGATTCCGTACCAAAATAGATCCGGATGGCTAGGCTCCAAGACTGCGGGACTGAAGGCATCGCAGCCGAGGACTTCACCGATTTTTCCCTTATATCGCACGGCTTGGGCATTGCTCATATAGCGTAGAGACGACGCCGAGAAAATGGGAACTCCAGCGGCCTTGGCTTCCTGATAGATCAATTTCGTGTCGCGAAAACTCGCCGCCACTGGCTTGTCAATAAAGAAGGTTTTTTTGGCCTCGATGACCTGTCGAGCTTGTTCCAACCTCGGATTCCCATCGTTAGTCTCGAGCAAGACCGCATCTACTTTGTCGAGCATGGATTCGATCGATTCGCAGATCTCAACTCCCAGTTCTTTCACTTGATCGATGTAGCCCGAGATGCGGTCATAGCTGGATTTGATTGTCCGGCTTCCATGTGGGAAGGCCGCTATTACCCGAAAGCCAGCCAGCTCAGGCTCGGGATTTTCAGCGTTGAAAAGCTTGGTAAATGCAGGAGAATGTGAGGTGTCCAGACCGATGATTCCAATCCGGATCGGTTCGACTTTCTCATTTGCGAAAAGGGAAAATGGCAAAGAACTTAGGCTGGATGCTGCACTCATGGCAATCGAATTTTTTATAAATGCTCTTCTCGATATTTTCATAACCAAATGGTAAGTAATTGCTTATTGATAAATAGTTAAATGATAGCTGGCAGTTAGACTTTAAAAAAGAGATTTCTTCGATATAGAAAGTAAAGGAATAGCCAAACCAGTAAAATGGCTCCCAGACTTTCAAAAACCGGTATCCAATTCTCTCCGAATGATTCATACAACCCTTGAAAGAGTAGCCGAGAGGTATATCGGAAATTCACGAATCGGTAGATCAAATAGATGGTCAAACTGTTCATCCCGATGACGACAAAGAAGAAAGTCCATTTTTTGAATTTGAGGATGTCGATGACCCAATAGAACAATCCCAAGGTCAAGAAAGCCATTCCCCCAGTAAGCAGAATGAAGGAGCTCGTCCACATGCGCTTGAAAATCGGGAAATGCAAACCCCAAATCACCGCAAGTAAAATCAACACCGTCCCAAAAAGGATCAGTTGCCACAGTCTTCGACCTGCTGGTCGATCCCGATTTCGTAAAATCTCCCCAGCCTGTGCTCCGAAAATAGTCAGGCAAATCGCCGGAAACGTGGTCAAAATTCCCAATTCATCGTATGTTCCTTGCAGCAGTCTTCCGGGAAGAAATGTCCGGTCAAACCATCCCACCAAATTGCCTTCAAAGCTCAGATCTCCTACCCCAAATCCGGGAACCGGAATCAAAAATACCATCGCATAATAGGTCAGAAGAATCCCCGCCGCTACCAATAGCCTCTTGGTGGCATCCATATTCAGGTACAATATGACGGTCACAAAACCGGCAATTCCAATCCTGCCCAGGACGCTTCCCAATCGTATATTTTCCCAGTCGAAAAATGGGAAAGGGGCATTTTTATAGAGCAAACCCAAGCCTATCAAGACAAACATTCGAAGGATTGCTTTCTTGTAAATTTCCCTTTTAGGAAGCTTTTCAGCTTTTGCTCTCCCGAGGGAAAAAGGAATGGAGACTCCAGCCAGAAATAGAAAAAGCGGGAAAATGAAATCATAAAAGGTAAATCCTATCCATTCGGGATGCTCAAATTGCATGGCGAGAGCGTCTACCCAAGGCAAGTTGGTTTTTCCGTGAAAGCTGGAGAAAAACGCATCAGCTCCACAAATCATCAACATATCAAAACCCCTCAGTGCATCGATGGATACCAGACGGTTGGAGGTTGGACCAAGCGGGATTTCCATGGCTTAGATGTTAGGTTCCCAGCCTGGCTGATAGTTACGCCCCCAAAACTTCATCGCTTCTGTATCATTTTCTATTCTTCCGGTTTGGGAGTTGATTTTCAGTTCCCGTCCAGTTCGGTAGGAAATATTGCCCAAATGACACAGCAAGACACTTTTCTTGATTTCAGGATAGGGAGATATCAGGCTATCTCCATTGTCTATGGCATTGATAAAGTTCTTGAAATGGTCCACATCCATGTCGAATCCCGCTCCCTGTTGGTTGACCACGATATTGCTGGTAGGATCGGCGGACTTTACCAGCTTATTGGAGTTGTCGAAGATTTTGTAGGAATTGTTCAAAAGTTCCAAAGTGCCATTTTCCCCATGAAATGATACGCCTGAGCCCATCCCGTTGATATCTCTGGCATTGCAGCTTCGACCTTCCCAAAGGATGGATTTTCGATCTCCAAAATCATAGCTGGCGACCTGGGTGTCGGGTGTCTGCCAGTCATCCTGAAAGTGATAGCGTCCTCCGGTAGAGTAAACTTTCTCAGGATAATTCACCTGCAATCCCCAGCGGGCCAGATCGAGAAAATGAACTCCGTTGTTGACGATTTCTCCTGTTCCCCAATTCCAGAACCAGTGCCAATTGTAGTGAATTAGGTTGTCCTTAAACTCAGCTCGGGGCGCAGGTCCTTGCCAGAGCTCGAAATCTAGCCATTCGGGCACTGGTGCTGCTTTTCCATATCCGATTGATTGTCTGGTATTCGTGTACCAAGCCCTCGCGTAATATACCCGCCCAATCGCACCGGAATGAAGCTCTTTCATGGCTTCTTGCACTCTAGGCCAAGATCTACGCTGGTTGCCCATTTGGACTACTTTACCGTATTTTTTGGTGGCTTCGACCAACAGCTCGGCTTCTGCGGGGTTGTGAGAACCGGGCTTCTCGATGTAAACGTGTTTGCCAGCTTGGAGCGCCAAAAGCGCGGCGGGGGTATGCCAATGGTCTGGCATGGCAATCGACACTGCGTCTAAAGAGGAATCTTCGAGGGCTTTTCTAAAATCCTTAACTCCTACAGGAGCCTTTTGGCTTCCCGATTTGACCGCGAGATCGATTCCTTTGGCCAAAGCATTTGAATCTACGTCGCAGATATATGCGATTTCGACATTGGGTATTTTGGAAAGGGCTTGGATATGCTGGCTGCCACGACTGTTTACCCCGATGACTGCCACGCGATACCTATCTTTCAGAGGATATGAGGAAAGAATATTAAACGAAAAAGCGGGTCCGACAACACCCAGCCCCAAGGTTCCAGTGCCCATCGTTTTTAGGAAATTTCTGCGGTTAAATGAATTGCTCATGATTTCGACGGTCTTTATGGGAAGACTTTCTTCCAGTTTTTGAAAATTTTAAAAGGGACGAGTTCTGAATTTTCTGCTTGCTTGACCAGGAGAAGATCACACTCTTCCAGGGGATTCCAGGCTTGTGAATATGGAAAAAGCAACTGATTAGGACGAACGGAAGCCATTTCCCAGGCTTCTTGAATCGAGGTCAGTTTGTTTTTCAAGAGAAAGTTTACTCCCTGCAGCAGGTTCATTGCAGACCCAGCGAGTAGGCTGGGATTTCCTTGGAGGTGTAGTTTTCCTTTTTCGCTTAGCGTGACCTTTCCTCCCACGGGCGTATCATAGTCGCCAGCCGGCATTCCTGCCAGCGCTACCGAATCGCTGACGAGCAGGATTTTTTCTTTTTTGACTTGATGAAAGACCTGAATCACTTCTCGGGGAAGATGAAATCCGTCCGCTATAATACTTGCATGCAGGTCTTTTTCCGCCAATTGAGACCAGAGATAATTGGGATGCCTTGGCAACACGCCATGGGCGCCATTTCCCAAATGGGTGGAAAGTCGTGCACCTGCCCTTACCGCATCTTCGATTTGATTGTGTGTGGCATTGGTATGTCCGATGGAGACTGTGATGCCAGCATCAACGCACTTCTCTATAAACTTCATGCTACCCTCCCATTCAGGTGAAAGCGTGATAAGTTTGATCATTCCTCCGGCTTTTTCCTGCCAAAACTGAAACCACTCCCAGTTTGGTGCACAAACAAACTCTTTGGAATGCGCGCCTCTCGGACCGTCTTCCGGAGAAATAAAAGGCCCTTCCAAATGAAACCCTGGAATGGATTCCCGATAAACCGCAGCCGACTCAAGCAGCGAAGCCAGCTGGCCAAATAGGACGCCAATGGCTTCTTTGCTGTTTGTAATGACGGTAGGCAGATGCCTCGTCACCCCGCATTTCTCCAGTTCGGAAGTGATTTGACCCAGGTTTAGATAATCGCCTTGAAGCAGATTGTAATCTACGCCCCCATAGCCATTTACCTGAATATCAAAGAATCCGGGACCGAAAATGAAATCAGGCTTTTTTTCCAAACTGGAAACTTGGATTGCACTTATGCTTCTACCTTCTAGGGAGATTTCATAGGTTTTCTGATCCAAAGCGGATTGGGCGACTATTTTTTCCATGTTCGGATTTGGTGACCAAAGACCGCGTAAAACACCAGGTACAAATAGCAGGGAAACAGCACCCAATAGGCCATTTTCACCGAATACAAATCGGCAAAATATCCATAGATCATCGGCATGATGGCATTGCCGCAAAGTCCCATTATCATGATGGAAGCTCCGAGCTTGGTGAATCTGCCCAAACCATCCAGAGCCAAGGGCCAGATTCCTGCCCATACCAGCGAATTGGCCAATCCCAGGAGAATCACGAATAGAATGGAAATATCAACGGTCATCCCCCAAAATGGAATTGGGCCGCTGCTAAAGACAATCAGAAGTGTCAAAGCGGTACCCAAGAGGGTACAAATCCGCAGGACATTGACTTGGGAGATCACTTTGGGAATCAAAGAAATCCCGATCAGATAGCCCAATATGGTGAATGCCAAGGTAAACGAGGGAAAGACTTTGGCATCCAACAGGCTGATTCCAAAGGAATTGGCATAAGGGATCACCGTGTCAATTGCGATCACTTGCGTTCCCACATGCAGAAAGATCGCTAGGGCTCCGAGGATTAAATGGGGAAACTGAAGAATGGAGTTTTTTCCTGAGTTGGCTTCGGCCACCTCAGCCGATTCATGCTCGGTATCTATCTCCGGCAAAGGTGAAAATCGTACGAATATCCCCAAAAGCAAAAGAACTGTACCTACGACCAAATATGGCGTAATCACCCGCTGGATCAATTCGGTCAGCGCAGCGTCTTTTGCCTCGGGACTCATCTGATCCAGCTGCTGAAAAAGCTCATTATCCCCTACTCTAAGCACCACTGCGGCAAAGAGAATGGGCGCCAGAATGCCTGCTCCTTTGTTGAAAATCCCCATGATACTGATCCGCTGGGCGGCACTTTCCTTGGGGCCTAGGATAGTCACATAAGGATTTGCGGCGGTTTGAAGGACGGCTAAACCTGAACCCAAAGTGAACAAACCAAGCAGAAACAGTTCATAGGTTTGGGTCATCGCAGCCGGAATAAAAATGTACGCACCGACGGCCATCGCAAAAAAACCATACATCATGCCCTTTTTGAAACCTACGTCTTTCAGCAAGAAAGAAGCGGGCACGGACATGACCAAGTAGGAAATGTAAAAGGCGAAGGCGACTAAATACGAGTCAAAATTACTGAGCGTAAAGGCGATCTTGAAGTAAGGAATCAGGATGGCATTGATCCAGGAGACAAATCCAAAAATGAAAAACAGCATTCCGATGATCGCAATGGATATCCAAGTGTCCTTTTTGCTGAGGGATTCTGCTTTTACCGCCGTTGGGCTTGTAGACATAAAGTAGGATTAGTATGATCGTTTTTGGTTTGGACTTCAAAATCATCAATTGAAATCTTTATAAATACCAAATTTTAACCCAATCTAACAAGCCTTTTCCCATCAAATGGTTGAAAGCAAGGACGAAGATTTTTGATCCAGAAAAATCTCGCAATTCGGATGCCTTTGAAGGATCGAGGCCGGATGAAGGTTACTGACTTCGCCTTGCAAACAAGCACGGACTGCTTGCGCTTTTCTCTGATCCGGCACGGAACAGATAATGCTTTTCGATTTCAGGATTTGCTTGATAGACATGGAAATAGCCCTTTGCGGTACGGAATCCAAGTCGGCAAACCAACCTTCCCCCAATTGCTGCATGCGGCACGCTTCATCTAAACTTACGACGAGATAGGGCTTTTCCGTATCAAAATCAGCTGGAGGATCATTGAAGGCCAAGTGCCCGTTTTCCCCTATTCCTACAAACGCCACATCGATGGGATGCTCAAGGATCAGCCGAGAAAGACGCTTGCACTCACTTTCCGGATCATTTTCTCCGTCGATGAGATGATAGTTTCTCAGCTTGACTTTGTCAAAAAAACGTTCATTTAGGTACTTTCGGAAGCTCGCCGGATGGGTCATCGGAAGTCCTATGTATTCGTCGAGATGAAAGACGGTGACTTTTTCCCAAGCAAGGTCTTTTTCTAAGAGAAGCTGATTGAGTGTTTCAAACTGGCTGGTGCCAGTCGCCAAAATGATGGTTGCGAATCCCCGGTCTTGGATAGCTTGTCGGATGAAATAAGCGCCGACGCTGCCGGCTTTTCTTCCTAAATCACCGGGATTGGAGGATATGTTGATGTGCATGTTTTGGGTTTATTTTTCAAAAAGGCTTTCGATTCGATAGCCATAGTCGCTCTGTAGATCTTCATGCAAGGAAGCGATGAGCTTTTGGGCCTTTCCCACCTGTACGGCAAAAAGATTGTCAATCACCGGATGTCTGAAATTCAGGTAGCCGTACTGCGTCATTTGCTCGCAGAAATAGAGGATGAGTTCGGCCTGATCTGCCTTGTTCTTGCCTAGCTTCAGTAGTTTGTTCAGCTTTCGGCGGATATTTTGGGCAGACTTTTTGGCCAGATGGTGGTTTCTGGTATTGGCAACTTGAAAAGCCTCATCCAGCTCTTCCTTCACCGAATCCACAAACAAGTTAGGCTGGTCGGACTCGTGCAGCTTAAAATAAAGAAAGGCTTTGTTGTCACGGCTGAACTTGGCTAGATCAGTCAGCAGAGAGACTAGCTCCTTTTCACTTCGGTACCCCAACTCTCTTTTCAACTCTGCCAATGAAGGAATTTCCATGGTGATGGTTACCTGATCTGTAATTAAATGTTAAATCCGGAGTGCCTGCCAACCGTTTCATCGCAAAATCCACGGCGTTTGTCGCAAAGCGGCTTTTCAAATTAGCTCAAAAATCCGTTCTGGCGTTGATTTGTTCAAACATTTAACCAAACCAACTGACATCATGGAAAAAAGAGAATTCCTGAAACGATTAAGCCTGAGCACCTTTGCCTTCCCGATGTGGGTAGCTTGTGCGGAAAAGGCAAATCCGATTACCGAGGGCAGCGATGAAGACGCCACCAACTCCGCCGATACCGCTTCGGATTGCACGCTGACCAATTCCGAAACCGCGGGCCCCTACCCGACCCATTCACCGGGAAGTCTGGTCAGAGAGGATATCCGCGCTGACAGGACAGGGGTGGCACTGGATGTGGAGCTCACTGTCTTGAACAAAAACCAGTCATGCCTCCCGCTAGTCGGCGCCCTGATCGATATATGGCACTGTGACAAAGACGGGAACTACTCCGAATACAGCGGTTTTTCCAATGTCTCTTTCCTGAGGGGAAGACAGACAAGCGATGAAAACGGCAAGGTTGCCTTCACCACCATTTTCCCGGGCTGGTACAACGGACGTGCCACGCATATACATTTACACGTCTTTGATTCAACCGGAAAGTCTCTTTTGGTTTCACAGATTGCTTTTCCCGAAGGCTCAAATAGCGCTGTGGTTCAGGTAAACGCCAGCGCCGCCAACGGCTACACAAAGGGAATGAACGGCTATACGTACAATGCGCAGGATAACGTATTCGGTGACGGTGTGGCAAACGAGCTGGCTAACATTTCTGGCTCTGTAAGTGGTGGTTATAGTCTTACCCACTCGCTTGTTGTTTCCGCTTGATAACTTATCGACCTATGCAGCAAGAAGTCATGTTCCTACCCCAATCCATTGCGATTATGTTGGCAGAGGAAGGATTTGTAGCGCGTAGCCGGGAGTTGGATCTCGGGGAAGGAGCTATGGTTAAGCTCTCAGAGATCACGCTACACCCAAGATCTGGCATTGAGCTGTTCGCTTCAGAGCCATCGCTGCAGTTTATTCTTCCGGTGGTGGGAGATGTCTGCCTGAAATTTGGGCTGGAGGTCCAGGTCGGAGAGCTTTGGGCGCAGGGCAAGAATGCGGGTGAGAGGTTTTATCTCTCAAACTCCATTTCATCGCAGTCCATCCATTTGATTAGAATAGAGATCCAGTCGACAGGCTTCTTTCGAGAGTCGATTTCTCCGTTTCAAGCCAAAAACATCGAAAATCGAATTCAGCCCATCTTCACACACAAGTGCGGGGGCGAGTATTACCGGATTTCGCTGGGCAAGGTGGGCGGAAGAAAGGACGCGGCGTTTTCGACACATGCCTCTTCGCTAGCCTTTGTGATATCTGGCGCTTTAGAATACCAAAACCGACTTCTGGAGCGAGGGGATTGTCTTTGGACAGGAGGTGCGGCCGATCTGGAAATGGAGTCGCTGGCTGAGGAATCCCTTATCCTGATTCTGGAAATTCGTCGCAGAGTGGCGAAATCCACCGGCGCTTTGCTTATTTAGAGCGATGAAACCAAAAACCAGCTGGCTGCTGCACCTTATCGCCGGGATTTGCTTTTTGCTTATTCCCGTGATCTTGGCTCCACAGCCACCCGGCGTTCCACGTTTTCAGCTAGATGTGGTGACGGTTCGGGAGCTATTCAGCAATTCGCTGATGTTGGGCTTTTTCTACCTAAACTACTTCATTCTCATTCCGCTTCTGTTTCTAAGGGGCAAATACCTCGGTTATTTCATGCTGGTATTGGGGGCATTTATGCTGATTATCGGTATCCCCGAACTGATGGTGACGCCAACGGCAGAAATGCCCCAGCCTCGGAATTTCCCAAAAATGCCCCCGCCCGATTTTCGGCCGAATCAACGAGCTCTGGACCGCTTTTTCTTTTGGGATGAGTTGGCTTCCTACACTTACCAGCTGTTGCTTTTTGCCGTGATGGTCTTGTTTTCCATTTTCCTGAGATTGCGAGAAGCGCTCTTTGCGTCAGAGCAAGCCAAGTCAAAGGCGGAAATCGGAAACCTCAAAAACCAGATCAACCCCCATTTTCTTTTCAACACGCTCAACTCCATCTATGCGCTGAGCATCAGAGAGCGCGCGGAAAAGACCGGCCAAAGTCTCATGAAACTTTCCGAAATGATGCGACATGTGGTCTCCGAGTCCCAGCACGATAGCGTGGCCTTGCAGCGGGAAGTCCTCTATATTGAAAACTACTTGAATCTCCAGCGCCTGCGTCTACCGGAGGATTTTCCGCTTTTCTATCAAAAAAATGGCCGCTTTGAGGACAAAATTATTGCCCCACTCCTGTTGATTCCCTTTGTGGAAAATGCCTTCAAGCATGGGGTGAGTACCGAGGAGCCGGGCGAAATCCGCATCGACATCAGTCAGGAGCAAGAAATCTTTTCCCTACAAGTGGTCAACCGTTTGGTCTCCCACAAGTTGGCCAGCCATGAGGAAAGTGGCCTCGGACTGGAAAATACGAGGACTCGGCTAGAACTGATCTATGGGAAAGACCACAAGCTTGAGATCGGCGAGAGGAATGGCTACTTTCGGGTAGACTTGCAAATCAAACTGCGATGATAAAAGCCATTGCTTTGGACGACGAGCCCCTACCCCTGGAGATACTTCGCACATTTTGCGAACGCATCCCAGAGGAAATCTCCCTGCTGGCGGCATTTTCCAAGGTCACGGAGGCCAAGCAATTTTTGGAAACCGAAAAGGTAGATCTGATCTTTTTGGATATACAGATGCCTTTCCTTTCTGGTCTGGACTTCTATAGGCTTTTTGGCTCGGACAAACTGTTGATTTTGACTACAGCCTATTCGGATTTCGCTTTGGAGGGGTTCAACCTCGGCGCAGTGGACTACTTGCTGAAGCCATTTGATTTTGAGCGTTTTCATCAGGCGGTGAAAAAAGCCCTCCGCTACAAGTCCGCAGTTGTGAAGACGCAGACTGAAGGAGTCCTTTGGATAAAATCGGATGCCAAACAGGTTAGAGTCAATTTGAGTGAGATACTTTACATCGAGGCGATGTCCGACTATTTGCGGATTTTCATGGAACAAGGCAAACCATTGGTCACCCGGATGACACTAAAAAAGATGCTGGAAGAGCTTGATGAAAATTTTGTGAGAATCCACAAATCCTACATCGTGCGAAAGGATAAAATCACAGCCAAAAGTACCAAGGAAGTACAGATCGGCACGGTCAGACTTCCGGTTGGTTCTTCAATCGGTTCCGCTTCTGAACTCGATTGAGCTGATTTTTTGCAAAAAGTCATAAAAGCTTAGCGTGTAGATTCTCTTGATGGGGAAACTATTGAAAGCGATCCCGATTTTTCCTAGGTTTATTGGAAATAGTAAACCCAAATGGAAGCTTACGGCCAAATACTCCTCATTGCCATGCCGGCTTTTTTCGTCCTGGTACTCTTCGAGAAGTTTTGGGGCATGTGGAAAGGCTTTGACACCGTCCCGATGAACGACATGATCTCCAGTCTCAGTTCGGGCATCACCAATGTTACCAAAGACGTTCTTGGCTTGAGTATCGTGGTCATCTCCTACAGCTGGCTGCATTCCAAGTTGGGCTTTTTTGAGATCAAAGCGACCTGGCTGGTCTATGTCATAGCTTTTTTTGTCTTGGACTTTGCGGGCTATTGGACACATCGCATCGCCCACGAGTATAACATCTTCTGGAACAACCACATCATCCATCACAGCTCCGAGGAGTTTAACTTAGCCTGCGCTCTTCGCCAGAGTATTTCCCAGATCGTGAAGATATTTGCCGTTTTTCTGATTCCAGCTGCGATTTTAGGTGTTCCGCCCCAAGTAATCGCAGTCGTAGCGCCTCTGCATCTATTCGCCCAGTTTTGGTACCATACGCGGCATATCGGGAAGATGGGTTTTTTGGAAAAAATAATCGTCACTCCCTCCCACCATCGGGTCCACCATGCCATCAATCCCGAATACTTGGACAAAAATTACGGGCAGATTTTCATCTTCTGGGATAAATGGTTTGGTACTTATCAGGAAGAGCGGGACGACGTACCTGCCGTCTACGGCGTGACACGACCTGTGCAAACCTGGAATCCGATCAAGATCAACTTCATGCACCTTTGGCTTCTGATCAAGGATGCCTGGAGGGCCGAAAGCTGGCGGGACAAGTTGAAAATCTGGTTTATGCCGCTTGGTTGGAGGCCTGCGGACGTCGCGACCAAATATCCCGTGCAAAAAATTCAAGATGTCTACCACTTCGAGAAGTACAATCCGGAATTGAGCAAAGGATTGTTGGCGTGGAGTTTTTGTCAACTGATTGTGCTACTGCTGTTGCTCAGTTACCTTTTCGGCAACCTTGCCGCAATCGGCACGCCGGGCATCTTCTTCTATGGAGGTTTTGTGTTTTTGACAGTCTATGCGCTCACGGAGCTGATGGACCGAAATCCCCACGCCTGGATCTGGGAAGTCGTGAAGGTTGGCTATGCTTTATATTTTGTTGTTGCCACAGGAGACTGGTTTGATTTGAGTAAGGTCTTACCAGGAGCGGTATCTATTTTCGTTGTTTATCTTTTAGCTTCGGTTTTTATTTCCCTATGGTTTTCTTTCCGGAAAGAAAAACTGCAATTAGCTTCTTGAAACACGATCCAATAGATGAAGGAACTTCAGCTAATTATCCAAGCATACGAATTTGCAAAAAACGAAGACCTGAAAGTAGCTTTGGCTACTGTCGTGAAGGTAGATGGCTCGGCATATCGCAGGCCAGGCGCCAGGATGCTCGTCACCGAGGATGGACAACTGACCGGAGCGATTAGCGGAGGCTGTCTCGAAGGGGATGCGCTTCGCAAAGCTCAGGCGGTCATTTTTCAACAAAAATCCATGCTGGTGACCTATGACACCACCGATGAGGATGATCAGAAATTCGGCGTGGGCTTAGGCTGCAATGGCATCATCCATGTCTTGATCGAGCCAATCGATTTTGCAGACAGCCAAAATCCTGTGGAACTGGTGAAAACTGCCCTCTCCGACCGAGAAACCTCGATCTTGCTGACAGTTTTTTCAGTCAAGCATTCCAAATCCGAACAGATCGGGACGGTACTCTTAAACAAGGGCGGAAACAAATTGGGAAATTGGGAGAACCGGATTGTAGGACCTGAACTTCTTGACTTGGTCAAGGCTGAACTGGATCGGTTTGAGGGAAGTGGGAATGAGATCAAATCCTACCCGAGTCAAGACGATATTTCCATATTTTTTGAGGTGATCCGCCCGACGCCTCGAATCTTGCTTTTCGGCGCCGGCAACGATACCATTCCCCTAGCCAAGATTGCTGAAGTGTTGGGCTTTGAGCTGACTCTGATCGACGGAAGGAAAAATCTGGCGACTCCGTTGCGATTCCCTTCGGCAAAACAGATCATCCAAGGTGCTGCAGAGGAAGTGGTTGATAAGTTTGATACTGATCCGAATACAGTCGCGCTACTAATGACCCATAATTTTGAATACGAAGTCATTGTGTTGGAAAAACTGTTGTCCGGCATGATCCCCTACATCGGAATCCTGGGCCCCAAGCGAAAAACCGAAAAGCTGATCCAAAGACTGGAGTCAAAAGGTATTCAGGTTAGCACGGATAATTTTTATGCCCCCATGGGTATCGAGATCGGCGCTGAAACTTCCGAGGAAATCGCACTGTCGATCTTGGCAGAGATCAAGGCTGTTTTGAATAAGAAGCAGCCGATTTTCCTACGCGACAAGGACGGCCCCATTCATGAAAAAGCAGGATGAAGACAGGAGTCGTCATCTTGGCAGCAGGTTCTTCTTCCAGATTAGGAAGACCAAAGCAACTGATTGAAATCCAGGGAAAAACTTTGCTTCAAAGAGCAGTTGACGAAGCCCAAAAAAGCAGAGCCGATGGTTTGGTGGTGGTTTTGGGTTGGAATCCCGAGTTGATCAAGACGGATTTCGATGCTGAAGCAATTCCTTTTGTAGTAAATGAAAACTGGGAACAAGGCATGGCCTCCAGTATGCAGAAAGGATTGAGATTTCTTCTGGAAAATGATCAGCCCGACCAGGTGATTTTGATGCTTTGCGACCAACCTTTTGTGGATTCAGCCTATTTGGATCAACTTTTTGAAGAAAGCGCCATGGCGGAAAAGGGAATCGTCGCAAGCTTTTATTCCAACACACTCGGTGTGCCCGCACTCTTCTCAAAGAAATACTTTCCTGAATTGTTGGCTCTTAAAGGTCAGGAAGGTGCAAAAAAGGTTCTTTTGGAACATCGAGAGGATGTATTGAAGATCGATTTTCCCAACGGCGCTATAGATTTGGACACCGAAGCCGATCTCAGAGGATTGATGGATCAATTGGGTGAATGACATTTATAGCTCCTATTTATCCCGAAGTGAATTCACGACTTCTCTTACCCACGAGACGGTATCATAGATATCTTTTTCATTTGTGTCTTTTCCCAAGCTAAACCGAATTGAAGCCCTTCCCAAATCTGCATTCAAGCCCATAGCTTGAAGTACGTGGCTAGGCTTGGGAGAAATGGATGTGCAGGCCGAGCCAGAACTCACCGCTACCTTTAAATTGATCCTTTTGAGTAATTCTTCCCCTTCCACTCCTGCAAATGCTAGGTTTGAAACATGGGGCAATCGATTATCCTGACTCCCATTCAAAAAGACATTTGGGATATCCAACAACCCCTTTTCCAACTTATCCCTGAGGTCTTGCAAGCGCTTTCCTTCCTGGCTCATTTCTTTCAGTCGCAAAGCCGCAGCTTCACCAAAACCCACAATCGCTGGGACATTCAAGGTGCCGCTGCGCATGCCTTTTTCGTGTCCTCCCCCATGGATTTGCGCCAATGGCTTAGGCAAAGGGTGGTTGTGACGGACATAGAGCGCACCTATTCCTTTTGGACCGTATAGCTTATGCGCAGAGATTGCCATCAAATGTATTCCCTTGGTATTGATTGGAATCTTTCCAGCTGCCTGGACCGCATCTGTAAAGAAGATCAGGCCTTTTTTCTCACAAAGCTCGGCCACTTCGGAAATGGGATGAATCACACCAGTCTCGTTATTGGCCCACATGACGCAGATCATTTTTGTGTGGGGTAAAATGGACTTTTCCAATTCTTCCAAAGAGACTTTTCCATGAGAATTGACTGGAAGGTAAGTGACCTCGGCCCCTCTTCTTTCCAGCTCGGCGAATGTATCCAACACGGCTTTGTGTTCCGTTTGAGCGGTGATGTAGTGTTGCTTTTCGCCTGCATAGCTTTCAAAAATCCCTTTGATTCCTAGGTTGATCGCTTCTGTCGCTCCGGAAGTAAAGATGATCTCTTTGGGTTTGGAATCGATCAGGTTGGCCACCTTTTCCCTGGCATCATCTACGGCATTCTCAGCGACCCATCCAAAAGGATGGCTTTTGCTTGCGGCGTTTCCGAAGTGAATTCCGAAATAGGGAAGCATGGCTTCGATGACTTCTGGTGCACAGGGTGTGGTTGCATTATAGTCGAGATAAATGGGGTAATTCATGCTTTTAAGATAAGTGAAGGGAAAGGATTTCACTTACGAAAAAGTGATGATCGTTGGGATGAACTTTTCCAATCGAGAGTTTGCGATGAATACAGATTACTTGAAACCCAGTCCATGGTTAGAATTGTTAACTTCAAAACAAAAAAAAAATGCAAGAATCCTGGACTTTTGAATTTCCCAAGACTGACGACCTGTCCGACCAACTTTCGCGCACTTTGACGAAGGAGGAAAAAGAACTTGGAATTTTTCTTTCCTACTACTACAAAAAAGAGGGAGCGCTTGCGGAAAAGGTCAAGCTGAAGGGTGTGCCGCAATTTGTTGACGCATATAGCGGAAGCCTAGTCTTGGACTTTGACTTGGTGCACTTCAATGCATGTCTAGCTATCCACGAGCAAAAGCGCGAGGAAATGTCCTTGACATTTGAAATTGATTTGGACGAGGAAAAACTGAAGCTACTGGGACCCTACTGGCCGAGCCGGGAAATGGATGAAATCTAGGTCAATTTTTCCTGTCGCGCCGATTCATAGGCGGTTTCGAGGTTGCAGTTCCTTTCATTTCGGCTATTTTTGGCTATCCATTTTCGAGTATGAAAGAAGCTATAGAGTCGCTCAACTTCATTGAGCAAATAATTGAAGAAGATCTGGCAGCAGGATTTCCGCAGGAGAAACTGCGCTTTCGCTTTCCTCCGGAGCCAAACGGCTACCTACACATCGGCCATGCCGCCTCGATCTGCCTCAATTTTGGTTTGGGTGAAAAATACAACGCGCCTGTCAACCTGAGATTTGACGATACCAATCCGTCGAAAGAAGAGCAGGAATATGTGGATGCCATCAAGCGGGACGTGGCTTGGATGGGATTCAAATGGGCTAACGTGTGCTATGCCTCGGATTATTTCCAGCAGCTCCATGACTGGGCGGTTGAGCTGATCAAAGCGGGCAAGGCCTATGTCGATGGACAGAGCTCGGAGGAGATGGCCGCCCAAAAAGGCACACCCACGACACCGGGAACGGACAGCCCTCACAGAAATCAGTCGGTGGA
The DNA here is from genome assembly GCA_964613865.1 of uncultured Limnohabitans sp. Taxonomy (GTDB): domain Bacteria; phylum Bacteroidota; class Bacteroidia; order Cytophagales; family Cyclobacteriaceae; genus Algoriphagus. Next base: position 33,628 of record CAZTJM010000008.1, read on the forward strand.
AGAAAATCTTGACTTGTTTAGCCGCATGAAAGCTGGGGAATTTGCGCCAGGTAGCTACGTGCTGCGGGCAAAGATCGACATGGCCTCGACCAACATGCACATGCGCGATCCCATCCTCTACCGCATTATCAAAAAATCGCATCACAGAACCGGTTCCGATTGGTGCATATATCCCATGTACGACTGGGCACATGGAGAATCCGACTACATCGAGCAGGTCTCGCACTCGCTTTGTACCCTTGAGTTTAAGGCTCACCGAGAGCTCTATGACTGGTATCTGGACCAAATTCATGATCCGTCTTTGCTCAGACCGAAGCAGCGGGAGTTTGCGCGGAGAAATCTCAGCTATACCGTGATGAGCAAGCGAAAATTGCTTGAACTCGTCCAATACAAGCATGTTTCCGGTTGGGACGATCCCCGCATGCCGACTATTTCGGGTCTGCGCAGACGTGGCTATACGCCTGAATCCATCCGAAAATTCAGCGACCTGTCGGGCATATCCAAGCGCGACAACGTGACCGATGTCTCACTTTTGGAATACTGCATCCGTGAGGACCTGAACAAAACCGCCACCCGAGTGATGGCCGTGCTCGATCCGGTGAAACTGGTATTGACCAATTATCCCAAGGCTCAGATGGAAATGCTGGATGCTGAAAACAACCCGGAAGATCCCAATTCGGGCACGCACCAAGTGCCTTTTTCCGGCGAGCTCTATATCGAGCGGGAAGACTTCCAAGAGTCCGCAGGCAAAAACTTCTTCCGCCTGACGCTAGGTGCCGAAGTTCGCCTGAAAAGCGCCTATATCATCAAAGCGGACTCCGTGGTCAAAGATTCCGACGGAAACATCCTCGAAATCCACGCGACCTGTGACATGGACTCTAAATCGGGTTCTGGTACTGAAGCCAGTACCCGCAAAGTGAAGGGTACGCTGCACTGGGTTTCCATTGCCCATGCCATCAAAGCGGAAGTGAGAGAATATGACCGTCTTTTTTCCGACGAGGCACCGGATGCCCATGAGGACAAAAATTTCCTTGAGTTCCTCAACCCAAACTCGCTTAAAGTCAACAAGGAAGCCTATCTGGAACCTTTCTTGGAAAATGCGACAACGGCCGATAAATACCAATTTCAGCGCTTGGGCTACTTTGTATTGGACAAAGATGCTACTGCCGAAAAACTGGTTTTCAACAAGACCGTCGGTCTAAAAGACTCTTGGGCTAAACAGCAGGCGCCAGCTCCCAAACCTTCCGAGCCAGCCCAAAAGCCCCAGGCTAACCAAGGCAAAAAGAGCGCTTTGAGCGAAGTGCAGCAGATCAGTAAAAAGCTGACCAATTTATCCGGAGAAAAGTTTGCGGCAGCCCGTCAGGACATCCTCCGGTATGCGGAAGAAATCAGCTACGAGGAAATTGAGCCACTGTTTGACACCGCGGCCAAAAAGATCGGCACCCGCATTGGCGTGATGCTGGTTTTGGGAGTTTTGTTGAAAAATGGACAAGCAAAAAATCCGGCGATCGAAGCTTTCATCGAAGCCGGAAAAGCCGACTCCGATGAGCTACTCAAGGCTGAGGCTGAAGAATTGGGATAGAAGAAATAAAGACTATATAAAGTAAAAAGCGGCTGAGGGATTGATGTTTCCTCGCCGCTTTTTTTGTTCTAAGCCTGAAATATTCATTGCTGCTGTCTAGCGCATCAGGCCCTCCTGATCTCAAGCTTGATATCGGAAAACTCTTTTTGCTCGATGAAAGGTTGACTTCGAAGCCTTCTGCCCGTGGCGGCAAAGATAGCATTGGCAATCGCGCCTCCTGTTGGTGGAAGTGCTGGTTCACCCAAACCTGTTGGATCAAAGCCTGAGTCCAGAAAATGGGTCTCGATTTCCGGAACTTCCTTAAGTCGGATAAGTCGATAGGAATCGTAGTTTCTTTGTTTCGGAACTCCGCTTTCAAAGGTCAGATTGGTATACATCGCATGTCCCATTCCATCCACGATTCCGCCCCGCACTTGGTGATTGGCACCGATGGGATTGACTACCATTCCGCAGTCGGTCACTGCAGTGATTTTTTTCAAAACCGGTGTGCCCCCCTGCATCTCGATGTCAGCGACTTGAGCCACGTAAGAGCGATGGGAAAAATAGACGCTCAGGCCTTGCTTCACGTTGGGATCTTTTCCCCAATTAGACCTTTGCGCTACCTCTTTGGTCACTGCGATCATTCGGTTGACGTTGTAGTCGGTTTTCCCGATCGGGTTTGCCTTTGCTTTTTCATACAATTCCAAGCGGAGCTGCACCGGATCTTTTCCTGCTTCCAAAGCCACTTCATCCAGAAAACTCTGCTCAGCATAGGCGAGGAAATTGGTGACCGGAGCTCTCCAAGGGTTTATCGTAATCGGGGTTGTGTGGACGACATTTTCGATCAAGACATTTTCGACCGCGCCGCAGGGGAAGTTATTCGGACGCGTTGAGTTGGCCTCGTTCATCCCCACTCCCCTCAGTTTGTAGCCAATCATGTTTCCTTCGGCATCCAAAGCTGCTTCAAAGCGGTAGCGCACTGCTGGGCGATAGGCCCCACCGGTGAGTTCGTCCTCTCGGGTCCAAGTCACCTTGACTGGAGCATTGATGGCTTTAGATACATGAACTGCTTCCTCGGCATAGTCGGCTCGCAACCTTCTGCCAAATCCTCCGCCCAAGCGAGTGATCTCCACCGTAATATTCTCCTTCGGTATTCCGGTAATTTCGGCTGCGGCTTGCCTTGCCCGATCCGGAGTCTGGGTCGGGCCGATGAGTTCGACTTTGTCGGCCTGCACATGGGCAAAGAAGTTTTCCGGCTCCATAGGCGAATGCGCCAGAAATGGACACTGATATTCTGCGACCACGACTTTTGCTGCATTTTTAAATGCCTGATTTACATCTCCATCACTCCGTTTGACTTCAGCTTTACCATTAGCCATCAGGTCAGCGAAAATCCGATCATGATCTGTTGTGCTTTCCACGAATCCATCCGTCTCGTATTCTACCCGAAGCAGTTTTTTGGCTTTCATCAGCGGCCAGGTGGAATCGCCCACGACTGCGACACTTGTACCAAAAGTGACCACGTCAGTTACTCCGGCGACAGCTCTTGCGGCAGCATCATCGACCGATTTGATCTTCATCCCAAATGGCGCCCGCTGAATCATGGCGTGCTTCATTCCTTCCCGGTAAAAGTCCAATCCATAAAGCGGCTTACCGGTGTACATTTCCTTCGTGTCCACGTTTTTGATCGGCGTGCCAATAATCTTGAAGTCCTTTTTGTCCTTCAAGGCCACTTCCTCCGGTGCGGTGATGGTGGCTGCCTCAGTAACAAATTCTCCAAAATGCCCGCTCTTGCCGGAGGCTTTGTGGGAGATGATTCCTTTTTCGACTGTAATTTCTCCTGCGGGGACATTCCAGGTTTTGGCTGCCGCCGCCACCAGGACGTATTTGGCGGTAGCGCCGGCTTTTCTCAGGATCTCCCAGCTGTGTGGCATTGCCCCTGAGCCACCGGTAAGCTGCCGATCGTAGTTTTCCGTATCCAAATGTGCCTGTACGACTCTGACTCTTTCCCAGTCCGCATCGAGTTCTTCCGCCACCACCATGGGGAATGAAGTCTTGATGTTCTGACCCAGTTCCGGATTTGGCGAATAGATCACGATGTCGCCACTAGGCGCAATGGACAGGTAGCTGTTGAATGATTTTGCCTGCGCGAGGATTTCTTCTGTGCTGATCACCTCGACTTTGGGTGAATCGCAACTGAACCAATTGAATCCGATGACCAATCCTCCGACGGAAGTTCCGGCGATCTTAAGAAAGTCTCTTCTGCTTGCTTTGACGACTGTGCTCATGGTTATTTGGTTTTGGCTGCTAGGGCGACTGCTTCGCGGATCTTATGATAGGTACCACAGCGACAAATATTCCTATTCATCGCATTGTCAATTTCTTCCATGGTAGGATTTGGATTTTCCTCCAAAAAAGCAGCAGCTGTCATGATCTGACCAACTTGACAATATCCGCATTGGGCCACATCCACCTCTGCCCATGCTTTTTGCACAGGGTGGTCTGCATCCTCTGAAAGTCCCTCAATGGTCACTACCTCCGCATTGCCTACGCTTGACACGGGAAGGACACAGGAATAGGTAGCGGCACCGTTGACGTGAACTGTACAGGCACCACACTGGGCTATGCCGCAGGAAAATTTGGTACCGACGAGCCCGAGATGATCCCTGAGGACCCAAAGAAGCGGAATGTCGTCCGCTACTTCGACCGTGTGGGCTTTTCCGTTGATTTTCAGGTTAAAATTTGCCATGGGTTATTAATTTTCGGATATTTTCGGATAGATAATTTAGAGAATAAATCCATCTTTCAAGGCGGATATGCTCTCTATCTGTCAAAGATTATTATGAGTTGCGCTATTCGTCCATGGACAACGGCTCATTGGCGGCGAAAGGGTGAATAGCGGCTTGGTCTTTTGAAGAATACCTGATCAAGTGAGGGCTTCCCGCAGCCAGTTAGGCAAAGCATGAGACTCAGGAGAAAATAGTTGAATGGCAGTTCCGCTTCCGAATAGATCTGCCCAGAGTGGGCAAACAATACCGCGACAGCAAGGGTGACTGCCATCATCCACGCCCCAAACCTGATTCCAAGCAGTATTAAGATCGCAGCAAAGAATTCCGTGATTTGGGAAGTATAAGCCAAGACATCGGGATAGGGCCAGTTTAGGCTTTTCAGAAATTCGGCCAGCTCGGGGACTTTGTCTTGGAAAAGATAGGTGCCGCTATGTTTGAGCATCACTGTTCCCAGCCAAACACGGGCCAGTAAAATCACAATGTTTAAATGCCTGATATGATATAGATTAGAAATACTTTTCATAAAAAAGCCAAGCAATGCAGTTCAATTTCTACGATTTTTAACCATGATCTGCCGTTTTCTGCCCTTTTTCTTGAAAATTATTTATTTATCTTCGATCCTTCTGTTTTTTTAACAAAACCCTTGAACCTATGTCCCAAATTATCAAAGCTGCCATCGTGGGTACCGGATTTATCGGACCAGCCCATCTCGAGGCACTTAGAAGGTTGCCCAATGTCGAAGTGGTCGCACTTTGTGAAGTCACCCAGGAACTTGCCAATGAAAAAGCCAAGGCGCTGGGAATTCCAAGAGCGTACTTGTTCGAAGAAATGCTCAAGCAGGACGACATCGACGTCGTACATATCTGTACGCCAAATTTCCTGCACTATGCCCAGGCTAAGGCGGTATTGGAAGCAGACAAGCATGTGATCTGCGAAAAGCCCCTAGCTGTCAAAATCCACGAAGCCGAAGAGCTGGTGAAGATCGCCTCTGCCACTGGTCTAGTCAATGCAGTTCACTTCAATCTGCGCTATTACCCGATGGTTCGCCAGATGAAAACCATGAGGGAGAAAGGCCAATTGGGCGAGGTATATTCCGTGATGGGGTCTTACCTTCAGGATTGGCTTTACCTCAACACCGACTATAACTGGAGACTGGAACCAGACAAATCTGGAGACTCTAGAGCCATCGCGGATATTGGCTCACACCTCTTGGACATCACTGAATATGTCACAGGACTGAAGATCACCGAAGTCATGGCCGACTTCTCTACTGTACACAAAACCAGATTGAAGCCTCAGAAGCCGATCGAAACCTACTCTGGCAAGATGCTGACCATGGACGACTATCAGGAGGTGCCCATCAACACCGAAGACCACGCAACGGTGCTCCTGCGCTTTGACAATGGATCCAAAGGTTCCGTCACGGTGTCCCAAGTGGCTGCTGGTCGCAAAAACAGGCTGAACATCGAAATCTCAGGCGCCAAGTCCAATTTTGAATTCAATTCAGAGCGTCCGAATGAGTTGTGGATAGGCAAGCGTGAGAAGGCAAACGAGCAGCTGATGAAGGATCCATCTCTTTTCCACCCCGAAGCGTCGGCTCTGATCAGCTTTCCAGGTGGACACAACGAAGGGTTTCCCGATACTTCCAAACAGATGTTCAAGGAAGTCTATGCGGCGGTGGCATCCGGGAAACAACCCGAAAATCCCTACTTCCCTACTTTCGCCAGCGGTCTGCGCGAATTGATCATAGGCGAGAGGATCGTAGAAAGCAATAAAAAACAAGCCTGGGTTGAAATCTAAACTGAGCGAAAAGCCTTTTCAGATTGATTTTTGGAAAGGCTTTTTTATTGTTTATAACCTTATAGTCTTAAAGTCAGTTTTAAGAAATGGATTAAATCAATTATTACTAATTTACCTTTAACAAACCCATTAAAACAATGAATTTCAGAAAAGCACTCTTTTCAGTGGCGCTTACCGCATTCGCGGTAGTCGCAGGATTTGCACAGGAAAAGGCAAGTCCAGCCAAAACAGCAGAGGGAACTGTCGCCGGTTCCAAGATCACGATCAACTACTCCTCTCCGGCCGTGAAGGGCCGGGTCATCTGGGGAGATCTGGTTCCACTGGGCCAAGTATGGAGAGCCGGAGCCAACGAAGCTACCACTTTCACCACGACCAAGGATATCACCGTGGAGGGCCAAAAGCTTCCCGCCGGTACCTACAGCTTCTTTATCATCCCCAATGAAGGCCAATCAACTTTCATTTTCAACAAAGTTGCCAAGCAGTGGGGAGCGTTTGACTATGATGCTGCGCAAGACCAACTGCGGGTAAATGTGCCTTCAGGCGAAAGCGGAACTATGGAAGAGCGTCTGGTTTATGAAGTGAAACCCGACGGATTTGAAGTTCGCTGGGAATACGGCAAGGCCTTCGCCAAGATCGGTTCCTGATCCAAGTCTGCGAAAAACATAGACACCCGCTGAGAGATTGGCGGGTGTTTTTTTTGCCCAGCAGGTGAAAGTATTGAAGGTATTTAAGCGGGTTTGTCTGCAGCGCCATTACTAAAAAATTTAAATCCCTTGTCTTCCATATTTCCGACTGCCTATGTAAAGCCGTACTTTTGCACTGATGCCCGATTTCAATCCCTTTTGCTTTGACCTCCCGGTTGCGGAGATCATCCCCCAAGTCCAGTCCCAACTAGCCCAAGCCAACAGCCTGATCATCCAAGCACCTCCGGGTGCAGGAAAGAGTACGCTTTTACCCTTGGCGCTGCTAGACGAGCCCTGGCTAGCAGGCAAGAAGATCATCATGCTGGAGCCCCGCCGCTTGGCGACCAAAAGCATCGCACAGCGCATGGCCAGCATGCTGGGGGAAAATACCGGAGAAACCGTCGGATATCGCATACGCTTTGAGTCTGCCATCTCCGCCAAGACAAGGCTTGAGGTCATCACAGAGGGGATTTTGACCCGAATGATGCACTCGGACAATGAGCTGCAGGACGTGGGGCTGGTCATCTTTGACGAGTTTCACGAGCGAAACCTCCATGCAGAGGTGGCTTTGGCGCTTTGTCGCGAGGTCCAGCAAGTCCTGCGTCCAGATCTCCGGATTCTACTTATGTCTGCCACCATCGACAGTGCTGAGCTCTCTTCCCTGCTCGGCTCTAAGGTGATTCAAAGCCAAGGCCGTCAGTTTCCTGTGGAAGTGAATTACCTAGGGGAAGCTGACGAGTACGCTATTGGCGAGGATACCGCCCGACAGATCATTCCGCTGACCAAGAAGCATAAAGGTGACTTTCTCGTGTTCTTACCAGGACAGGGAGAAATCAAGAAGGCCGAAGAAATCCTGCGCAGAGCACTTCCTGACGACGTAGTAGTGCCTTTGTATGGACAACTTTCTCCTTCAGAGCAAAACAGGGCCATTCTACCCCACCCGTCCGGGAAACGGAAAATCGTCCTTTCTACCGATATCGCCGAGACCTCGTTGACCATCGAGGGGGTGAAAGTCGTCGTCGACTCCGGATTCGCCAAGTCCAACCGATTTGATGCTCGATCCGGACTCTCCCGTTTGGTACTACATCGCATCAGCCAAGATTCCGCAGATCAGAGAAGCGGACGAGCTGGTCGCTTGAGTGCTGGTCATTCCTATAGACTTTGGACGAAAGCGACTCAGTCACAGTTGGCGGAGTTCCGTACTCCTGAGCTCATGGAGGCTGATTTGACGGGTTTGGTATTGGATATGAAGGCCTGGGGAAAAGACGATATCCGCTCCATGACTTGGTTGACTCCTCCTCCTACCGGGACGTTGGCACTGTCAGAAAAAACGCTGGAATCCATCGAAGCCCTTGAAGATGGAAAACTAACAGCTCATGGAAAGGAAATCCATGATTTGCCCTGCCATCCCCGGATTGCCCATATGCTGCTCTACGCAAAAAAAGCCAGGCAACTCGGTTTGGCCACCGACATAGCGGCAATTTTGGAGGAGAGGGATCCCCTGCCCGCTGATGCGGGTGTCGACCTCAATTTGAGAGTTGAGGCGCTCAGAAGATTTCGCAGCCGCGGAGCCTCCATCGCCAAAATCAAAAAGATCGAGAAAATCGCGGCACAATACCGACGGATGCTTGGGGTTGAAGCGCAAAATGATCCAGTAGATCCGTGGCAGACCGGATTGCTCCTAGCTTATGCGTATCCGGAGCGTATCGCTGCTGCGAGGCCAGGAAACAATGCACAGTTTCAGCTATCCAATGGCAAGATCGCCCAGATTGGCCACCGGGACGATCTGGCGCATGAATCTTGGCTAGCCGTGGCTCATGTGGATGCGAGGGAAGGAATGGGAAAAATCTGGCTCGCCGCCCCTATCAATCCCAAGGATTTGGCGCCTATGCTCAAGTCTAGGGACGTGTTGGAGTGGGATCGAAAGAAAGGCGGCTTGATCGCACACTCGGAGATCCGAATCGGAGCAATCATTTTGGGAAAGAGGCCTTCCACAAATTTTGACAAAAGTCAAGCTACCCAGGCGATACTGGAAGCGATCCAGGAGGAAGGCGAATTGCTCTTAGACTTCAACGAAGAGGTCCTCCAATTGATCTATCGAGTTCAGTCGCTCTGCACATGGAATCCTGGGCAAGATTGGCCGCGATGGTCGGAGCGTATGCTCTGCGAGAACGCATCGGACTGGCTCAGTCCCTACCTGCAAAACATCAGCAAAAACGAGGATCTCCAAAAACTGAATCTCGGTCAAGTCCTGCTCCACAGCCTTCCTTTTGACCAGCAAAACAAACTGGATGAGCTTGCTCCACAAAAGCTACAGGTTCCCTCGGGAAGCCAGATCAAGATCGAATACCGCGAAGAAGGGGAAACTCCTCGCCTGTCGGTACGTCTTCAAGAGCTTTTTGGTCTACTCGAAACTCCAACGGTAAACGGTGGCAAGATCGCCGTTTTGATCGAAATGCTTTCACCAGGTTATAAACCTGTGCAGCTCACCCAAGACCTGAAGAGCTTCTGGGCCAATGGCTATTTCGAAGTGAAGAAAGAACTGAAGCGCCGCTATCCAAAACATGAGTGGCCGGAAGACCCTATCAGTGCCGAGGCGGTCAGGGGTGTAAAGCGTCGGGTCTGAGGCGGAATCCGGGCGTGATCAAACTTCGAGATGATCCAGGTAATTCAACAGTTGAAGAAAAGATGCAATCGTAAAAGGCGTCATTTCACGTTGTTTGATCTGCTCCAAATAGAACGCCCTTAAAATGGGATAGTCTGCCGCATTGTACAACTTGGCAAGTGTGGCACCACGAAAGGAATTGTAAACAAAGTTGTGGGTCTTAAATCCCTGATCCTTCTGGAGGGCAAACTCACTTTCGAGGTTTTTTGGATCGATCATCTTATCCATCCATGGAAATCCCTCCGACACAAAAAACTTCTCGGCGGCACCTATGGCATCTGCCAGTATGCTATCGCTTTTGACATCAAATCTATTGGGAATATTGCCCCTGATTCCGTCCGGAGTTTGGATCAGGGTAATCGAACGTTCGGAATATCCTTTCAGTGTTGGCAGAAATCTATGGATGATTTTTTCGACGGCATCGATTCGCACTCCGAAGCTGTATTCCAAATACGCCTGATCAGAATTTTCAGTGTAATGGACAAAAATGACTTGCTGGCCTTGGGGGAAAGGCTTGTAAAAGAGCAAATGAGTTGAGTGAAATTGAAACTCAAAATCCTCAAAAAACTCATGGTGCAACTCAATTACCTCCAACTTCTTCATGCCTTTTTAACTGCTTAGAAATGAATTTGTTGTGTTTACTCTCGGAAAATAATTCCTCAGTTTTTACTACAGCGTGGAAGTGTTCGGAAAGAAAAAAAGGAAATGTTGACAAAATCCCCATCCCCTTTCCAAATATCAAGACCTCCGTGGTTTTCTGCTATTCAAACAGTTCCTTCATCTCCTTCAGCATAGGCTCCACTTCAGACTTTTTTAACTGTAGGCTTCCTTCGTCCTCTGGATTATGAAGGTAGTGGTTCCAGTGTTTCTCCGCTTTGCGGATAGTCCGGGGAGTGATATCAAACTCCACCTCATCGAGATAGTCTTTCGCAAGCGTAGAAGCTTTGAAGTTACCAAAAAGGTACACGCGAAAAATATCCACAAAACTATTGCTGAGCTCAAACTCCTCCAAGATCTGGACGAAAGCACCTTGGACGGATTTGTTTTTCTTGTCAAAAATAGCTTCGAAAATCGCTTCCAGCGCCTCCTCCTGATAAGGGGTTTTGGACAGTGCGCGACAGGCCAGGTAAGCTATCTCCCAAGAGTCGCCTTTGACAAGCTGGATGAGCTGGTCTTTCGTCACTTCATCGGCCATCCCTCCCAATTTGTCGGCGAAGTAATACGCCTCTGACTCATTGGGGTCGCACATTTTGTCAAAAAGCTTCCGAATTTCTTCCTGCATGATTTTTTGATTTCTTTGCGCAAAGATAGCCAATTGTTTTGCCTCTGAAATGAATATTCCCCAAGCACAAGAGATCAGTCGAGACCGGACAGAAAGATTGCTGGCTGTGGCGACGGGGAAGGGTTTTTCGCAATCCTACCTTGCCAAGAAACACCAGCTGCTCATCGAAGGCGCTGACGGATGGCTAGCCAAGATCTATCTTCCACTGACACAAAACTGGCAGGGTGCAGATGGGTTCCGTGAAAAGTCCGACTCCCATTTTTCGCTGGTTCTGATCCGGGCTGGACAGGCAGCCGTAGGATATTTTCATCAGGGTACATTGCTTGACCACAAGGTTTTCAGAGCCTATATGGTGCGACAGAAGCAAGGATTCTCACAAATTAAACACCTGAAAACCAAAGGAAAATCCCGTGCTGGCTCCCGCATCAGATTAGCAGAGACACAGCGGTTTTTTGAAGAAATCAATGAACGATTGAATTCTTATGCCGAAAGGTTTCCGATGGATTTTTGGGGGATCAGCTGCGCAAAGACCATGTGGCCTTTCTACTTTGATTCGTCCATTCCCCCTCCATTTTCCCAGAAAGACCAAAACCTGCTGGAGCTGCCAATTCATATTTCCCAAGCCTCTTATGAGGAATTGGTTTCTGCAGGGGCTTTGCTCGGAAAGTTTCACCTTCTTCTTTCGGATCGGGGGAAAGGGGTTTTTGGAGATGATTTGGACAAGGTATTGGACACGGACGATGAAGACAACTGGTAGGGGTTTAAGTAATCATTGACTATTTGTTTGTCCGCAGCAAAAAATTAAAGCCCCGATTCCTCGGGGCTTTGGTCACTAGTGGTCGGTAAGAAATCAGGTTGTTGTCGTGCTTCCCATATTGGGAAAATGGTTGGAAATCATGGCCAAGGTCTCATGGGCCATTTTGACGTTGTATTCATAGGCCAGGCTCTTGTAGTTGACCAGATCGACGATCGTACCGATGAAGCACAAACCCACCGTCAGGATATAGAGGATTCCCAGTCCGATCTGCCCCAAGATGAAACGGTGCAGGCCGGCGAATCCAAAGAACCCGATCAGGGTCAGAATCAGTATCATTTGTGCGTCCTTTCTTCTAGCGCGGTACACCTGCGCAAATAGTGACGCTTGGTCTTCATCCATGCTTTTCATCAATCCCTGGATGTAGCCCAGTTCCATTCCTTCCAGTTCGGGAAGGTGTCTCAATACATTAGCCATAATTGTGTGTTGTTTTAAGGTTTTTGACAAGTATCCAAATCCTGTGGAAGATCACTGCATAGGCCAGAATAGCTAGTGGATGCATGGACCAAGAGGTCTTGAAATCTCCGTGCGCCAGGAGATTCATCGACCTGCCCAATCCACATCCGGGACACCACTCGAAGCCGAGCTGACTGAGCGGGCAAAGGCTCAGATGGCTGCCAGAATGTGGGTCAAGGATCAGGATAGCAATCAAGCTCCCTGTCCAAAACACCAACTCCAGCGGCACCCGATTCAGATATGCGGCGAATTGCTTCATGGCTCTCAAAGTACGAAAAAGGTGCCAGCCGCCAAACATGGCCCAAATCGCCTGATTTAAGGGTTAGAGGAAAAAGCTTGGGTGAATAACGAACAAAAATGTGTCCGTATCTGGACAAGATTTTCGGGCTTTATGACCGCCGATTTATCGAGGGTCGGTCTTCTGTACTTTTGCCAAGGGCTCAAGTTTCCCCAACAAGCAAATCATAAAATCAGTTTTACCACACCATTATTGGCTTCATTTTGTATTTTGGACGCCTTAGAAAGTCCCCATATGTATAGATTCCAGTCCGTGTTGCTTCTCTTGTTTTTCTTTCAAGTCCAAATATCTGTCGCTCAGGGCGGTTTTGATCTTTGGGTGGTGGACACAGAGGGAACAGGCGGCAAGCTTCACCTATTGCCTCAAACTGCGAAGCCTCTAACCGATCGGCCGGAGTACGACAATCAACCCAGCTTTATCAATGATTCGGAATTGGTTTTCTCTGCTGCTGATGACAAAGGCAACAATGACATCATTCTATACAGCTTCCGAACGGGAAATTTCACCAACTTTTCCAAGACCTCGGACAGAAGCGAATTTTCTCCCGCCCTCACTGACTGTGAGCAGTACATTTCTGCGGTGGTGATGGAACCAGATAGCACCCAGCGTCTATGGCTGTATCCAGTTTCCGGCGAGCCTGCGGAGTTACTTTACGACGACATCGCTCCGGTAGGCTACTACGATTGGTATGATAACAAAGCCGCGATGTTCGTTTTGGGGGATCCAAATAGACTTGTGTATGCTTGGGGCAAAGGAAACGTCGAGGAAATCGCCCCTTGGGTAGGGCGCTCCATCAAGCGGAGACCAAAGACCTCGGAAATCAGCTTTGTCGATATGGGCAATCAGAAAACAGATCCTACCGGTGAGATGAGCAAGATCTCCTCCTATGATTTCAAGAAAAGAAAATACAATGACTTGGGATATACCCTAGCTGGCTCACAGGATTTTATCTGGGTGGACAAAAATCATCTCCTTATGGCACGCGGAAATGAGATATTTGTCAAAAAAGCATCAGAGCCAAACTGGACATCACTTGGAGTTATCGCTTCAGACAGCCACCATACCATCACCAGAATGGCTTACATCCAGGATTTGAATAAGCTTGTTTTTGTAATGCAACGCAATTAACCCCTAACCTATGAACAAACCCTCCAAAACTGCCCTCGCCTTTTCGGCACTGCTATTCGCGACTTCCTCTCTCTTCGCACAGATCGAAGACAAAAAAGGAATCGTCGCAAAAGGCGCAGAGCTTGTCAAAGTCCAGGATGGATTTAGTTTCACCGAAGGTCCCGCCATCAATAGAATGGGAGACGTCTTTTTCACCGATCAGCCAAACGACAAGATTTATCGCTGGAATTCCAACAGTAACCAGATTACGCTTTTCAAAGAAGGCGCCGGTCGATCCAACGGTTTGTATTTCCAGCTGGACGGCACTTTGATCGCTGCTGCCGACTTGAACAATGAGCTCTGGGAAATCGACCAAAATACCGGAGAAGAGAAGGTGATCGTGTCTTCTTTCAGAGGGAAAAAACTAAATGGGCCGAATGACGTTTGGGTCAGGCCCAAGGGTGGTTTGTACTTCACCGACCCGCTGTATCCAAGGGATTATTGGGAAGGAATACGTGGCAAGGATGCCGAACAAGATGGTAAACATGTGTATTTCCTGTCTGCTGATCGTACGGAGCTTTTCCGAGTAGCGGAGGACCTTACCCAGCCCAATGGCATCGTCGGCACTCCCGACGGAAAGACGCTCTATGTGGCGGACATCGGGGCCAAAAAGACCTGGAAGTATGACATCCAGGAAGATGGCTATCTGACCAACAAGACGCTGTTCTGCGAAATGGGATCAGACGGAATGACTATAGACGAACGCGGAAATCTTTATCTGACGGGAAATGGTGTCACAGTCTTTGATAAAAGCGGTGAGCAGATCGCCCATATTCCCGTACCCGAAAACTGGACGGCAAATGTGTGTTTCGGGGCCCTGGACCGAAAAACCTTGTTTATCACAGCCATGGGTTCGGTCTACACACTAAAGATGAAATACAGAGGAGTCTGGTGAAAAATAAGGCGGAAGAAACGAGACCGAAGACGGAAGCCTACGTTAGCGAATAGCTTAATATAGAACTTGTCGGCGTTGACTACGCGTAAAATTTCAGAAAAAGAAATCCGTGTGATCACTAGAAGAAAAAGCCTTGTGCCCCACGGATTTTCACCTGTTTTTTTAGACTGTCAGCATGGGAATGGATTGCGTGCTCCAATTTTGCAAACAATCAAAGTACCAATCTTGACTCGAGGTTCTAGCTACTTTGTACTTGATACTTGGTACTGAAATCAGCAGTTTCCATCCACGTCACAGCTTTCGCCGGACTTCGCTCCTGCCATCGTAAGAGTTGGCTTTTCTTTGGCATATTCTGCCCAGGCCTTTTCCAGAGTTTGATCAAACACGTCGTCTGCCTGTGCTCCCGAGATGCCAAATTTCCTATCCAAAACAAAGAAAGGAACTCCCCTGACTCCGAGTTGTCTGGATTCATAAATATCTTGATCTACATTATCTTCATAGGAGTTTGATTCAAGCATAACTTTTATTTTGTCCTTGGCCAAGCCTATCTCACTTCCCATGGAAATAAGCGTAGCGGGATCATCCACGTTTTTCCCTTCGGAAAAATAGGCCTTAAGCAGACGCTCTTTCATTTCACCTCCCCTGCCCTCATTTTTGGCCAAATGGATCAAGCGATGGGCGTTTTTTGTGTTGGCCACTACAGCCTTGTCAAAATCGAAGTCCAAGCCCTGTCCTGCTGCCATATTTACGACGTTGGCAGTGATCTCCCGAGTCTGCTCCATAGACCAGCCTTTAGAATGTGACAGATGCTCCACCGTACTGATATTGGGATTGGTCTTCTGATCCGGGTTGAGCTGAAAGCTCTTCCATTCGATTTCCACCTTGTCCTTGTGGGGAAATTTGTCAAGCGCTTTTTCCAGTTTCCTTTTTCCGATGTAACAGAACGGACAAACGACGTCCGACCAGATTTCGATTTTCATGGATTGGTTGATTTGATTATCTTCCAAATCATTTGTGTGCCCAAAGAGTTCACTCAAGCCATGAAAACGAAAGAATGCCCGTTCTGTGCTATGCAGGTAGATGCGAGAGTCAAAGTGTGTCCTATTTGCCAGTTTGAGTTTCCGCAACGGGCGGCCTGGATTACTTGGACCGCGGTTCTCCTTGCGCTCGTTTGGCTGCTTTCCTATTTGATCTAATACCTGACCTTAGCATGAAAAAACGAACTTTCCTCAAATCACTGGCTGTCGCCGGCTTTGGCACCACGCTGATATCCCAAAAATCCAGTGCTTTTTCTTTAAACAATATTGATTTTTCAGCGGACGATCTTTGGGCCCAACTCAGGAAAGGATACCGACTCAATCCGGATTACATCAATTTGGAAAATGGAAACTATTGTTTTCTCCCGGAAGAAACCCTGGAAAAGTATATGAACCACATCCGAGAGATCAACTATCAAGCCGCATACTATATGCGTACGGTGCAGTTCGAAAACAAAGCCAAATCTGCGGCCGCCGTCGCCGAACTACTCGGAGCATCTGCCGAAGAAGTGATTTTGACCCGGAATACAACAGAGTCATTGGACCTGATTATCTCTGGCTATCCTTGGACCGCAGGCGATGAAGCAATCTACGCCAATCAGGACTATGGAACGATGCAGACGATGTTTGAGCTGGCATCAAGACGATGGGGAATCAAGACCGTGAAGGTAGATATTCCCACGCATCCCGGTAGCGATGAGGAAATCGTGGAAGTGTATCGCAACGCAATCACTCCCAGGACCAAGCTGATGATGGTGCCGCACATCGTGAATATCACCGGCCATATCCTGCCGGTACGAAAGATAGCAGATATGGCCCACGAGCATGGCGTGGAGATCATGCTGGACGGAGCCCACGCGGTTGGACAGTTTAACTTTGATCTCCATGAGCTGGACTGTGACTACTATGGCAGCAGCCTTCACAAATGGTTGAGCGTACCCTTGGGTTGTGGTATGCTTTTCGTGAAAAAGGACAAAATCACAAAGATTCAGCCTCTCTTGGCGCCTGGAGATTTGGAACTCAAAACCATCGCCTATCTCAATCAAATCGGAACCCATCCAGTGCACACGGATTTGACGGTAATCGATGCGATTGAATTCCACAACCGTATCGGAGGAAAAAGGAAAGAAGACCGCCTACGATATCTACAAAAGTACTGGTCTGACCAAGTAAGAAACCACCCCGGTATCAGTGTGAATACCCCCGTGGAAGCGGAGCGGTGCTGTGGGATAGGCAATGTATGGGTCGAGAAAATGACACCCACAGATATGGGAAAGGTGCTTTTTGAAAAGTATAAAATCTACACGGCTCCGATTGACGGCGCCGGAATCAAAGGATGCAGAATCTGTCCAAACGTCTTTACTTCCACCGCTGAGTTGGATCAGTTGGTAAATGCCCTGAAGGAGATGGCTGCGTGATGTTTTGGAGAAATGTTGGCTGTTTTAAAAGGTTGTTTGGAAAAGGTAAAATTCCGGCAATCTATTGACAGTGGATAATTGATCGCCACCCTGTAATTTTTTGGTATTTTTCTTGCAATTAATTTTTCAACAAACAACATTTGCACCCTCAAAAGCATGATTTACTCCAAAGACATAGCATCCTATTCGGCTCCGGCATTCGGCTGGTTGATGGCGTGCATTGCTATGCCTTATTTTTCTCCTTCGAGGAGGAACAGGTTTACTTTTAGGGTTTGACCCTATGACATTTACTGTTTTCCCACTTGGAAAACACCCCTCGCCTAATCCCGTAAGTAAATTTCAACCCAAGTGCTGGTCCTTCTGGACGGTTCAATTCATGTCTTATCCATGGAAGAAGTCTCTTTCAAAATCATAGTAGCTGATCCCTCTCATAAGATCTACTCGACCCAAATCACCGAGGAAATGGAAAGTTCCGCCAAAGCTCGCGGGACTGGCATTGCCAAGCGTAGTCCTGCCTACATCGAAACCAAGATGGAGGAAGGCAAGGCGGTAATTGCTTTGACGACAGACGGCAGATGGGCAGGCTTTTGCTACATAGAAGCCTGGGGACACGGCAAGTATGTCGCCAACTCCGGCTTGATCGTCTCCCCGGAATTTAGAAAGTACGGTCTTGCCCGAAAAATCAAGCAGGAGATTTTCAAGCTCAGCCGCAAAAAATACCCCGATTCCAAAATCTTCGGTCTGACGACGGGTGCGGCGGTCATGAAGATCAACTCTGAGTTGGGCTACATTCCAGTGTCCTATGCTGACCTTACCGATGATGAGGAGTTTTGGAAGGGCTGCCAAAGCTGTGTGAACTACGATATCCTGATGTCTAAAAATCGGCAGAATTGTATCTGCACTGCCATGCTTTATGACCCGCAGGCCAAAAAGAACCACACGGAAGACTTAGCTTTGAGAGATGATTTCAAGAAAGAACTCAAGCTGTTTGACCGCTGGGTCAGACTGAAAAAATATGTCATGCTCAAGCTGACCAAGTCAAAGGATTCGGTCAAGAGCATTTTCCTTTAACCATTTTCCCCCAGGGAAACCAACCTGTTTAGACATCATGAAAAAAGTTGTATTGGCTTACAGCGGTGGCTTGGACACCACCTTTTGTGCACTTCATTTGACCAAAGATCTCGGCTACGAGGTTCATGCGGTAATTGTGAACACCGGAGGTTTTTCCAAGGAAGAGCTTGCCACGATTGAAGCTCGGGCAAACACGCTGGGCGTAGCCTCCTTCAAGATTCTCGAAGTTCTCGACACCTACTACCAAGAAGTGATCAAGTATCTCGTTTTTGGAAACGTGCTGAAAAATGCCTCCTATCCCCTGTCTGTGTCTGCAGAACGGATTCTACAGGCCAAGTCTTTGGCGGAATATGCGAAGTCTATCGGAGCCAAAGCGGTGGCTCACGGATCCACCGGTGCTGGAAACGACCAGGTTCGCTTTGATATGATCTTCCAAACCATTGTGCCGGATATCGAGATCATCACTCCTATCCGTGACCTGAAGCTTTCCCGACAGGAAGAAATCGAATACCTGAAAAAACACGGTGTCGAAATGAATTTTGAGAAGGCGGCATATTCTATCAACAAGGGAATTTGGGGCACTTCGGTTGGTGGGAAAGAGACCCTGACCTCTTCGGAATTTCTTCCAGAGGAGGCTTGGCCAACCCAAGTCACAGAGACTGAGCCCAAAGAGATCAAATTGACTTTTGTTCAGGGAGAACTGAAGGGCGTAGACGGAGAGTCTTTTGGCAATCCGGTCGATGCAATACAAAAGGTGCAGGCACTCGCTGCTCCCTACGGGATAGGCCGAGACATTCACGTAGGCGATACCATCATTGGAATCAAAGGTCGTGTAGGCTTTGAGGCCGCAGCGCCGATTGTGATCATCAAAGCCCATCAATTGCTCGAAAAACACACACTGACCAAGTGGCAGATGTTTTGGAAAAACCAACAAGCTGAGTTCTATGGAAATCATCTTCATGAAGGCCATTACCTCGATCCGGTCATGCGAAATATGGAGGCTTTCCTAGCGAGTACTCAGGAGTTTGTCAGCGGAGATGTTCGCGTATTACTCCAACCTTACCGATTCACCCTGTTGGGAATTATCTCTGACCACGACCTAATGTCCTCCAAGTTTGGAAGCTATGGAGAAATGAACAAAGGCTACACAGGAGAAGATGTGAAAGGCTTTACCCGAATCCTCGGAAACCAAACGGCTATCTTCCATAAAGTAAACAGCAATGACTAAGATCAGAACTGCAGTCATCGGCGCAGCAGGATATACCGGAGGCGAATTGCTCCGCCTCTTGGTTCACCACCCCGCCTGTGAGCTGGTTTGCGTACATTCCAATAGCCAAAAAGGCAAGACGGTAAGTGAAGTCCACCCGGACTTGATCGGTGATTGTGATTTGGTCTTTACCGATGAAGTGCCGTCACAAGGCGTCGATGCGGTTTTCTTGGGCTTGCCCCACGGAGAAACAAAGGGCTTTTTAGAGGCTCATCCTTTTGCTCATGAAACAGTCATTATCGATCTTTCTACGGATTTTAGAAATGAATCCAACGGATTTATATACGGACTACCCGAGGTAAACAAGGAGAAAATCAAGTCCGCCAAGAAGATCGCAAATCCGGGATGCTTTGCCACTGGGATTCAGTTGGCTTTGGCACCTGCGATCGCAAAGGGCTGGGCCAAAGACGCAGTCCATATCTCCGGTATTACTGGTTCAACAGGCGCCGGAAAAAAACTCGCCGAGACTTCCCATTTTAGCTATCGGACGGGGAACATGTCTGTTTACAAGCTGTTTACCCATCAGCACTTAAAGGAAATTAACCAGACTTTCAAGCAATTGAATACTGATTTTGATTCTGAATTGCTCTTTGTCCCCTATCGAGGCAACTTTTCGAGAGGCATTTGGGTGACCGCTTATTTTCCTTTCGAAGGCACACAATCTGAAGCACTGGAAGCCTATAAGGAGTTTTATCGGGAGTCGGCCTTTACGCACGTTTCCGACCAGGACATTGACCTGAAGCAGGCAGTGAACACCAATAAGTGCATCATTCACGTGCAAAAGGAAGCTGGCCAGTTGGTCGTTTACTCGGCTATTGACAATCTGCTGAAAGGCGCCTCCGGACAGGCGGTACAGAACTATAACATTGCTTTTGGGCTGGAAGAGAGGATGGGGCTGAATCTCAAAAGCATTGCTTTTTGATCCAAGATTCAGCCAGGTGATTCCGCTTTTTTAAAACCATTTTCATCAAAAAGGGCGACAATGGATCCGATGGATCGCGCAGCCTCCCTTGCAAACAGCACCTCAACATGAATTTATTCGACGTATATCCCCTGATTCCGGTCACATTGACCAAAGCCCAAGGCTGCAAGCTTTGGGACGAAAACGGGACGGAATACTTGGACCTCTACGGAGGCCATGCCGTGATCTCCATCGGCCATACCCATCCCCACTATGTCAAGCGTATCAAAGATCAGCTTGATCTGATGGGCTTCTACTCCAACTCTATTCATATCCCTATCCAACGAGAGTTTGCAGCTAAGCTGGGCGAATTGTCTGGACTGCCGGACTATCAGCTTTTCCTAGTCAACTCAGGAGCCGAGGCAAATGAAAACGCCATCAAAATGGCATCTTTTGCCACCGGAAAACCGGGCTTCATTGCTTTCAGTGGCGGATTCCATGGCAGAACTTCCGGAGCGGTAGCGCTGACCGACAATTCCAAGATCGTAGCGCCCTGCAACGCTCGGGAGGATTTCCACATTGTTCCCTTTGGCGATCTGGACGCGGTAGAAGAGGTCTTGAAGTCCAATGCCATCGCAGGCGTCATCATCGAGGGAATTCAGGGAGTGGGCGGAATCCATGTGCCCTCCGAGGACTTTCTTCGCGGACTTTCCTCCCTTTGCAAAAAATATGAAGCCAAATTGATCTTGGATGAGGTGCAGTCGGGATATGGCAGAACCGGGAAGTTTTTTGCTTTCCAATGGGCCGGAATCGAGCCGGACTTGATCTCTATGGCAAAAGGGATGGGCAACGGTTTTCCCATTGGAGGGTTGTTGATTTCGCCTGAGTTTCAAGCTTCCTATGGCTTGCTCGGAACGACCTTTGGGGGCAACCACTTAGCCTGCGCGGCTGGATTGGCTGTTTTGGAAGTGATGGAGGCTGAAAATCTGAAAGCGAAAGCCAACGAGCTGGGGGAGAAAGTGATGGAGCAACTCAAGAATATCCCCGGAGTCGTGGAAGTACGCGGCAAGGGCTTGATGATCGGCATAGACCTCGACCGGGATGCAGGTCCCGTCCGCTCCGAGCTCGTGAAAAAATACAAGCAGTTCACTGGCTCAGCGTCTGCCAAGCAGACCATTCGCCTACTTCCGCCTTTGTCCGTCGAGTGGAATGAGCTAAATTCGTTTTTGAACGCTCTCAGAGAAATTCTAGCCACCGACTGATAGATGAAGCATTTCACACAATTTGAATCCAAAGAGCTGGGTCAGGAACTGATTGACCTGGCTCTTTCCTATAAAGCCAATCCCCGACTCGACCTGGCCAAAGGCCAAGGCAAACGGGTGGGCTGTATTTTTTTGAACCCTTCCCTCAGAACGAGGGTGAGCACGCAGATTGCCGCGCAAAATCTGGGTATGGAAGCCATTGTCCTGAATATGGACAAGGAGGGCTGGGCTCTGGAGATGAAGGAAGGAGCTGTGATGAACAAGGGCACTGTGGAGCACATCAAAGATGCTGCTGGAGTTCTAGGCACTTATTTTGATATCTTGGCGATCCGCGCGTTCCCCTCTTTGACTCACAAGGAGGAAGACGTTACCGACTTTATCTTTGGCCAGTTCGTCAAATACAGCGGAACTCCGGTAGTCTCCCTGGAGTCCGCGACGCGGCATCCCCTGCAAAGTCTGGCCGACCAGATCACGATCCAAGAACATTTGGAAGCAAAAAAGAAACCCAAAGTGGTCCTCACTTGGGGGCCACACATCAAGGCCATTCCCCATGCTGTGGCAAACAGTTTTGCCGAATGGACACTCGGAATGGGGCATGATCTGACCATCACGCATCCTGCGGGATACGAGCTGGACGAGCAGTTCACCAAGGGTGCCACCATCGAGTACAATCAAGCTGAAGCGCTGAAAGATGCTGATTTTGTGTATGTTAAAAATTGGTCTGGATTCAACGAATACGGAAAAATCATCAGCACCGACCCGAGCTGGATGCTGACGGAAAAACACTTTAAGCAAGCCAAGAGTGCCAAAGTCATGCATTGCCTGCCGGTGAGGAGAAATCTGGAGCTTTCCGACGAAATCTTGGATGGGGCACGTTCTTTGGTACAGAAGCAGGCAGAGAATCGAATCTATGCGGCGCAAGCGGTGATCAGCACCATTTTGGGCTAGTTCTTTTTAAGCGATCAAACCTATGAAGATTTCAATCATCAAAATTGGGGGGAATGTCATTGACTTTCCCGAAAAGCTGGATGAATTCCTTGCGCTTTTTTCCAAATTCCCCGGAAACAAAATCCTGGTCCACGGAGGTGGAGTGATGGCTTCACGATTTGGTGAATCCCTCGGAGTGATGCCTGAGATGGTCGATGGGCGGAGGATCACCGACAAGGACACCCTCGACATCGTGACCATGGTCTATGCCGGACTGATCAACAAAAATATTGTCGCGAAGCTCCAGGCACTCAAAGTCAACGCCATAGGTATGACCGGTGCCGATGGCAATCTCATCCGTTCCATCAAGCGACCTGTCAAAGGAATCGACTATGGCTTTGTTGGAGATATCCAGGAGATCAACACCAAACTGATCGATGCACTACTGCAAGCTGGCCTGCAGCCGGTAGTCAATGCGATCACACACGACAAAAAGGGACAATTACTCAACACCAACGCCGATTCCATAGCCTCTGCCCTAGCCACCACTTTGGCTGCGGAGCACCAGGTCAATTTGTATTTTTGCTTCAACAAGGCTGGCGTGTTGGTGGACGAGAAAAACGATAATTCGATCATACCTTTGATCAACGAGGATATCTACTCGGAGCTCCGAAAGGAAAACGTGATCCACTCTGGCATGATCCCCAAACTGGACAACGCCTTCGCCGCTTTGGAAAAAGGGGTAAACCATGTCTGGATAGGAAAGGCCGAAAATCTCCTTTTGGCGGCGAAGGGAAAACTCTCCGGCACCACCATCGAGCGCAACCGATTTGATCTATACTAATGGAAAAAACCAACCCACTTTTTGACGAAGCCGTTCAGCTGCTGAAGGACCTGATTACCCTTCCCTCCTTTTCGAAAGAGGAAAGCAAGACGGCGGATTTGATTGAAGCTTTTTTAATCCAGAAAAACATAACTATCAATCGATCAGGAAACAATGTTTGGGCTTTTGCCAACGAATATAATCCTGTTTTGCCGACGGTCTGGCTCAATTCCCATCATGACACGGTCAAGCCAAACCACGGCTACACAAAGGATCCCTTTACTCCGAGCGTCGAAAACGGAAAGCTTTTCGGCCTGGGCAGTAACGATGCGGGCGGACCCTTGGTCAGCCTAATCGCCACATTCTGCCATTTCATTGGCAAAAATCTCCCCTTCAATCTTCTGTTGATTGCTTCGGCGGAGGAGGAAATTTCAGGGGCAAATGGGATATCCTCTTTGATTTCCCAGCTTCCGGAGGCGGAAATCGCCATCGTGGGAGAGCCGACCCAAATGCGAATCGCCGTAGCGGAAAAAGGCCTGCTCGTGATCGATGCCAAAGTACACGGCAAAGCCGGGCATGCTGCCAGGGAAGAAGGCGTAAATGCCATCTACCTCGCTATGGACGACCTGGACGAGATCAGAAATTTTGAGTTTTTCAAAACCTCCCCCTTTTTGGGAAGGACAAAGGTCACCGCCACCGTGATCAAAGCTGGACACCAGCATAATGTGATCCCCGATCTTTGCGAATACACCTTGGATGTCAGGGTGACTGATGCCTACACGCTGGAGGAAGCGTTTGCGGAACTGCAGCGGAATCTGAAAGCTGATTTGACGCCCCGATCGATGCGGCTGCAGTCCTCCCATCTCCCGGACGGCCACCTGATGTACCGTGTGGCGGCAAAGTTGGAACTCGAAAAATTTGGCAGCCCTACCCTATCAGACCAGGCGCTCATTCCTTGGCCTTCCGTCAAGATTGGGCCAGGCGATTCCGCTCGCTCTCACACAGCCGACGAATTCATTTTGATCGAGGAAATCAAAGGCGGAATCCAAGGCTACATCTCAATCATCAACAAATACGCTGAACTCAGCTAAAGAACAGGAATATGAAACTCTGGCAAAAAGCCACCGGCAGCAAAAAAGAAGTCGAACAGTTTACGATCGGAAGAGATCCCGAATTCGATATTGTACTGGCTCCTTTTGACGTCCTCGGGTCTATGGCCCACGCACAGATGCTGGAGAAAATCGGTCTCTTGACATCGGAAGACAACGCCGTTTTACAAAAAGGATTAAAGGAAATCTACTCCGAAATATCAGAGGGGAAATTCGTTATCGCACCGGGAGTGGAGGACGTACATTCACAGGTGGAGTTTCTCCTGACTGAGCGATTCGGAGAGGTTGGAAAAAAACTCCACAGCGGAAGAAGCCGAAATGACCAGGTTTTGGTGGATCTGAAGTTGTTTTACAGATCCGCGATTAGGGAACTTGTTGAGGAATCGGAAGAGCTCTTTACCCTGCTGATTGAACTTTCAGAGAAACACAAAGGCGACCTGATGCCAGGCTATACCCACACCCAGTTGGCGATGCCTTCGTCCTTTGGGCTTTGGTTTGGCTCTTTTGCCGAGGGCCTGACAGAGGATTTGGGGCTTTTGAAAGCAGCGTTTGACTTGAGCAACAAAAATCCTTTGGGATCTGCAGCCGGTTATGGTTCCAGTTTTCCTTTGGATAGAACGCTGACCACCGAGCTTTTGGGCTTTGCTGACCTTCACCACAACGTGATCAACGCCCAAAACAGCCGGGGCAAAGCCGAGCGGACTTTGGCCTTTGCAATGGCTGGCTTGGCTGGGACACTCAATAAGTTGGCAACCGATGTCTGCCTCTTCATGAACCAGCATTTTGCCTTCATTTCTTTTCCAGACGATCTGACCACGGGCAGCAGCATCATGCCGCACAAGAAAAACCCGGATGTCTTTGAACTGATCCGCGCCAAAACCAATCAGATCCAGGGAGTGCCGACAACCGTGAGCTTTCTGCTTACCAACACGAGTACCGGCTATCATAGGGACATGCAGTTGCTCAAGGAGGAGATTTTTCCGGCATTTGAGAAACTGAAATCCTGCATTGGAATGAGCACCTTCATGCTCAAATCCATCAAAGTCCGCCCAAATATCCTTCAAGATCCCTTTTACAAGCACGTCTTCTCGGTGGAAGTAGTCAATGAACTGGTACTCAAGGGCGTCCCATTCCGTGATGCTTACAAGCAGGTAGGTTTGGAAATCGAGGCTGATCAGTTTGCTCCCGACCAAAACCAACTGAATCATACCCATGAGGGCAGTATTGGGAATCTCAGTCTGGATGCGATAAATGCCAAAATGGAAGCAGCCATCCAAGCCTTTGATTTCAGCAAAATCGACGCCTCGTACGGAAAATTGATCGGGTAATTTTTTTGCTCCGCCCATCCAAAAGGGGACAGAGATTTCGGGCAAAAATTATATATTAAGAGGCACTGCTTTTTTTCGAGCGGTACAATTCTTATTTTCTGCCTTATGAATGGACTTTTTGGAGAAAATCTAAAATACGACCTTAAAGCAAGCCTGGTGGTTTTTTTGGTGGCCCTTCCGCTGTGTTTGGGGATAGCGGTAGCCAGCGGAGCACCGCCAATGGCTGGGCTGATTGCCGGAATCGTCGGCGGCATCGTGGCGGGTTCCATTTCTGGTTCCCATGTAGCGGTCAGTGGACCGGCGGCGGGCCTCACCGTGATAGTCCTTGATTCCATCTCCAGTTTGGGTGGATTTCAGCTGTTTCTAGGAGCTGTCGTGGCGGCAGGCCTCATTCAACTAATCTTGGGATTGGTTAAGGCTGGGGTATTGGGCTACTATTTCCCCCATTCGGTGATTAAGGGAATGCTTACCGCAATCGGATTGATTTTGATCCTGAAGCAAATTCCCCATGCGCTTGGTTATGATAAGGACCATATCGGCGATATGGCCTTCGAACAAATGGACCAGCACAACACATTTACCGAGATTTACTATGCTTTTATCTACAACAGTCCCGGAGCTATTCCGATTGTATTAATAGGTCTTTTGATACTTTTTCTCTTTGAGAAGCCTAAAATCAAAACCCACAAGCTATTTGGAATCATTCCTGGGCCACTTTGGGCAGTCATCGCGGGAATTGTGATCAACGAGACCTATAGGTTTTGGATACCCGGTTGGCAGCTAGGCGGAGACCACCTGGTATCAATTCCCGAGCTGACCAGCCTTGGCGGCATCACCTCTCTCTTGACTTTCCCTGATTTCAGTCTGGTTGCCGACCCCAATTTCTGGTTGGTGGCCTTTACCGTCGCGATCATCGCGAGCATCGAGACCCTACTCAGCGTGGAAGCTGGAGACAAACTGGATCCCTATAAGCGTATCACTCCAGCAAGCCGAGAGTTGGTGGCACAGGGCACCGGCAATATGCTATCCGGCTTGATCGGAGGATTGCCGCTCACGGTGGTCATCGTCCGAACCACGGCCAATGTTTCCTCAGGCGCCAGGACCAAGATGTCGGCGATTTTTCATGGCTTTTTGTTGCTTATCCTTGTATTGGCGATCCCGGGATTATTGAACAAGATCCCACTGAGCTGTCTTGCCGCGGTATTATTTTTAGTCGGCTATAAGCTTGCCAATCCAGCCATTTTCATCAAGGAGTACAAAAAAGGATTTGACCAATTTCTTCCCTTCATTCTAACTGTAATCGCAATACTCCTGACAGATCTACTCGTCGGAATTGGAATTGGAATGGTCGTTGGACTTTTCTTCGTCATCAAAACCAACTTCCACCGCTCTTTGGTCGTCACCGAACTGAATGGAAACTATCTGGTCAAATTGCAGAAGGACGTATCGTTTCTGAACAAGGCACCTTTGATGAAGCAGCTATCCACCATTCCTCCTGGCAGCAACGTGGTCCTCAATGCCGTAAAAGCTCGGTTTATAGACCATGACATTAAGGAGTTGCTCGACGATTTCATCGAAACCGCACCAAACAAGGATATAGAAATAATACTGGAAGGATTCAGTAACCACGTGAGACAAAAAGCATGAACCCCTACGAAAAACTCCTACTCCAAAATAAGGCCTGGTCCGAGGAAAAAGTCCAAGTGGACAAACATTTTTTTAGTCGTTTGGCTGGCCAGCAAAAGCCGAAATTCCTATGGATAGGATGTTCTGACAGCAGGGTTCCTGCAAATGAAATCACCGGGACAGACCCAGGGGAAATATTCGTTCACAGAAATATCGCCAACATGGTGGTCCATACCGATCTGAATATGCTGTCGGTACTTCAATACGCCGTGGAAATCCTCAAAGTGGAACATGTCATCGTATGCGGGCACTACGGCTGTGGCGGTATAGAGGCAGCGTTGACCAACAAAAGCTTCGGGTTGATCAACAAGTGGCTTCGCAACATCAAGGAAGTCTACAAGATGTATCAGGGTGAGGTGGAGGCCATTGAGAGCCATGTTGAAAAGGTCAATCGACTTGTAGAACTCAACGTGATGGAACAATGCCAAGACTTGATCAAAACATCTATCATCCAAAAAGCCTGGAAAGAACGGGGTGCTCCGGAAATCCACGGTTGGGTCTACGGCTTGAAAGACGGACGAGTCAAGGAACTGACCACCATCAAAGCTGATCCAGAATCCGTCAACCCCATTTTCAGATACAATTTGGATGAATTGTAACTGAAATTTTACCAGGAAGCAGGAAATCGATTTTGATTTCTCAGTTCCCGGGTTTTTCTTTGCACATCCTTTCACTTTTTAGTGCGGGGATTTATACAGAAGAGGCGAGAGACAGGCTCTGAGACCCTCTGGCAACCTGGAAAATCCAAGGTGCCAATTCCTGCCGTAAGAGGTGTTCTCTTTCGGAACTATAAATTCCTTGCAAAATGAACAAGCGATTTATTCCCCGTTTTTCCTTAGGCTGCCTGCCTGATTTTATTGCCCACGATAGCAACGTCCTGTGGCGTACGGCTTATTTCAAACCCGACTCTAGACTTATTCCATTTGTTTGTCGGAAACAAAATTCTTCTT
>CAZTJM010000009.1:0-42426 GCA_964613865.1 uncultured Limnohabitans sp.
TACCGCCAATACTACTCCTGCATCATTTCTAAACTGTAAATTTTTCCCATAGTAGGGGTCATTGTTACTGATACCCGGATTGTTATAGACCAAGTCAGTCATATCCATCCAGTTCCCGGGAGCGTGCCTAAGGTCGTTTTCGTCATCCCAGATCATACTCTGATGGTACCATGTGGCTCTCAGTCTCCCAATACCCCTTCCGTAGGTAGTCACAAGATTGATTGGGGCCGTCGCAAGATCCGAAGTTCCTTTGTTACCTGCCGGAGTATTGATGTTGCTTCCCCAGAATGGCACTGCATTTCTCATTGAGATGATCCCACTGGAGTTGCCTTCGGTGTCTACTCTATCCATCACCAGCAAGATAGCTTCTGTGTTGGTCACGAGGGATTTGTTTTCTGGTCGGTGAAGATCCCAGATGACATTCTTGCTCGGATCATTGGCATCCACGCCGAATCTACGTGTCATGAGTGCGTAGGGACCTTGGTCGATCAGTCGGTTAGCCACATCCAAGGCATCTTGGAAATCACCCAAAGCAAGATTGATCTTGATGAGTAGGTGCTGGAGAGCGCCTTTAGGCACTCTGCCTCTATCAAGCCCGTCTGGAATCCACTCTTCGCCCCACTCCAAGTCTTCCTTCATTTTGCGAAGAATGACTTTCCTGTCGGTGGAAAAGAAGTCAAGCTTTGGGCTAACGATTTCTTCGAGAATTAAAGGAACATCGCCAAACTGCTGGGTTAAGCGGTAGTACCGTAGCGCCCGGTGGAAATAAGCCGTGGCCAAAATGTGGTTGCGTTCTGCCTCGGACTCATAATCTTGCGGCTCGTCGATTCTGGAGACGACGGTATTTGCATACTTGATGCCCTTGAATCCCTCCAGCCAATACCATCCGATTCTATTGAAATCGGTGTGGTTTAATTGTGCATCAGGTGTGATAAGGAGGTTCATGTCTTGAGCAGGACCTGTCTTGTCGGTAGTACCTTCGACGGCCACCTCTGAGAAGATATGCTCGGTAAGGATCGGCGAGCCATCGCCTGTAAATTCGTGGCGCATATTTCGTTCGCACGCTACCAAAGCTGCCCACAAGCCGCTGGCTTCGTTGTAGGTGTTTTCCGGAGTGTAGAAAGAAAGTGGTTTTGGATCCAGCCAATCTTCGCTGCAGCCTGGAGCCACCGCTAGAATCAATCCCGTCAATAGGATTTTTACGGAAGTAGATTTGATATGTATTTTCATATTACTGTTGCTCTTTAGGTTTAGAATGTGACATCGAGTCCCAGTGTAAAATAGCGAGGGGTTGGGCCGGAATTTTCCGGATCCCAGAAATCCCATTCAGGGGCATAGTAGCCTACGTTTCTCACGTTGAAATACATGCGTGCATTAGCCATATTGGCTTTTTCTACCAGCTGTGTTGGGAAAGTATAGGCGAGTGAGATATTCTCGAGTCGGATAAAGGACTTTTTGCGATATACGCTGAATCCGCTTGCTCCACCTTCGCTGGAATTGAGCCTTGCCCATTCGTTGTTTGGGTTTTCCTCTGTCCAGTAGGGAGTCACATAGGAGCTGGTTCTATCCAAGAATCCGTCCCTGTTTTTCATCTGGTTGAAGGTGTTTTCATGTCCCCAATAGGAGTACATCATGAAGGAAAAGTCGATGTTTTTCAGGATAGTGAACTCGTTTCGCAAGCTCCAGCGAAATCTAGGCTGAGTGTACCCCTGGAATTGTCGGTCAGCATTGGTATAGAGTCCGTCTCCATTAACATCCTGTATCTTGAAGTCACCTGGGCGGACACCGTATTTTTTCGCCTCTTCCTCCTCGTTGCTTTGCCAGATCCCTTGGGTTTTGTAATTCCAGATTTCATCTATAGCATGCCCGATAAACCATCGGTTGGTAATGTCATCGCGCTCCTTGCCGTTTTCATCATAGTCACCGTAGAGATGTACGATCTCGTTTCTGTTTAGCTGAAAGTTGCCCGTTGTTCTCCAGCTGAAGTTGTTTTTTTCGATGTTGGTCGAGTTCAAGGTGAGCTCAAATCCCTTGTTGTCCACTTGCCCGAGGTTGTCATATACATTGTCAAAACCTAAGAAATTGGGAAGTGCGCGCTGTACCAGCAAGTCCGTGGTAGACATCTTGTAGGCCTCAAGGGTGCCGGAGAGGCGTGTTTTCAATATGGAGAAGTCGAGGCCAAAGTTGAAAGACTCAGTACGTTCCCATTGGAGATTTTTGTTTTCCATTCGGTTCACGTAGAGTTGGTTGACCAGATTCAGCTCACCACTAGGGGTTTGGTAGAAATATTTTCCCGTGTTAAGATCTGAAAGAGCCACATATCGACCGATGTCTCGGTTCCCGTTGCTTCCCCAGGAGACGCGCATTTTACCATAGTCCAGCCAATCTATGTTGATGAAGTTTTCGTCCGAAAATACCCATCCCACTGCTGCCGAATAAAATAGCGCTCTTGGGTTTGCCCCGCCAAATGCGGAGTAGCCATCGCGCCTTACAGAGAGAGTAGTCGAATACTTGGCGTCATAGGAGTAGATCAATCGTCCCATAAGAGCGTCTCCCGTGCTGTATTCGTCGTTACTGCTGATGATAGGGTTGATACCCGCGCCGATGTTGTGATAACCAAGCCGGTCGGTAGGCTCGAATTCGTTGTTGTTCATCGTGTTGGACCAATACTGGAATTTCTCCGCATTGGCCAAGAATGTAGCGTTGAAGTCGTGTTTCTCTCCAAAAGTCTTCTGCCAAGTCAGGATGTTGTCGATCTGCCAGTAGTATTCTTTTTGATTTCTTCGGTTTGCCACGCCTCCTTGCGCACTCCACTCAGCATGTTCGGCAGATCGATGGTAAAAACGTTCTTCGTATCTAAACCGAGGGCTAAAGTTGGTTCGGAAATTAAAGCCGAAGGGTAGCTTAATTGACGCGAAAATAGTGGAATTCAGCGTCATCGTTTTTTCATAGCGATCGGTGAAGCTCATGGCATAAAGCGGGTGATTTCCACCGCTTGCTTCGTCGTTTGGCCTCCATTTATAGCTGCCATCCTCGTTGTACTCGGAGCCCCAGGGAGACAGGGTGCGAAGTAACCCCCAGCTAGCATACATTGGAGCCGGGTCATCATCTATAGGCACATGACTATCGTCACTCACTGCGAATTGGGTATTTACTCCGACGCTAAGCCATTTGTTTACTTTACCCTCGAGATTTACCCTGCTTCGGATGGTCTCGTACTCATCACCGATGACGATCCCCTCGTTATTCAAGTAGCCTAGGGACCAGTAATAGTTGATGTTTTCAGAACTTCCGGAGAGGCTGACTGTATAATCCTGCCGCAGACCGGTTTGGAAGATTTTATCCTTCCAGTTCACAGATTTTCCGGCTATGTAGTTTTCTATTTCTGCCGGCTGCATGTTCAGGCGCTGTAGCCAAACCGTCACTGGATCGCCCGATGAACCGTCATAGGCCATCCACTCTTCTAGAGTGATGTCACTGGGAAGAGTTCTTGGATCCGAAAATTCGTAGGGTTCGTAGCCACCTGCATTGATGCTTTTGAAGACATCTTCCCGCCAAGCTACAAATCCGTCGGGCCCATACACCTCAGGAAACGTACCCAAGGTAGCCAATCCAGTATTCAGGTTAAATTTGATAGTAGGCTTGCCTTTTGCCCCCTTTTTTGTTGTAATCAAAATTACCCCGTTGGCTGCTTTTGCGCCGAAAACTGCCGCGGCACTCGCGTCCTTCAACACTTCGATGTTTTCGATGTCGTTGGGGTTGATATCGGCTAGTTCGCCGTAGTAAATTGCCCCATCCAATACAAGCAAGGGGCTGTTTCCAGCCGTAAGGGATGTTCTGCCCCTAACTTCCAAGCTACCTCCGCCTTTGGCCGAAGTACTGAGGCCTACATTGAGACCAGCGGCGTTTCCTCTTAGGATATCCTGCACCGAGTTTGGATTTTCGTTTTCCAGCTTGGTTGGGTTCACCGAGGACACTGCACCGGTGATATCCCTCTTTTTCGCCGTACCGTATCCAATTACTACTACTTCTTCCAGATCGGCCAAATCGGGACTTAGGGCCAAGTCAATTGTACTGCGTGTTCCTACGATTTCTTCTATAGTCTCATAGCCGATAAAAGAAAACACCAGCACTCCATCTGAGGGGACAGAGATAGCGTACTTTCCATCCAAATCGGTGGTAGTTCCTGTTGTCGTGCCCTTTAGGACGACCGTTACTCCGGGCATTGCGGTACCGGTTTCATCCGTAATGGTCCCGGACACCTGCGAATTTTGGGCTCTTGCCATTCCTAGGCTGAGAACCCATAGCATCGCTACTGCACAGTAGGTGTAGAGTTTTTTTTGCATAGTTTATTGGGTTATGTTGTTTAATTGGACGGTTCACGTTTTTGTCAAAAATCCAATCAGGGAAGTGATGGATTTAGGCTCCAAAATGACCGGGATTAAGGTATTTAGTACGTTTAACTCAGGCAACCCAATTATTGACTCATTCACGAAATCGATTGCGGAAGAAGGAGAGCAGGAAAAATCTATCAAGAGACCCTTATGAATCGGTTGATAATCCTTATGGAAGGTGTGTTTTTGGTTTGGTTGGAAATGCCGAAAAACACTCATTTATGTTCGTAATGTCTTACCGGAATAGAGTAGGGAAAAAATGCAATTGCAACGAGGTCCAATTCGTAACGTATAGCTTGAAAACAAAAAAGGCTCCGAGTATTCGGAGCCTTTGTTCATTCTTAAGCCAGTCAGATCAGTAGCCGGGATTTTGGGGAAATGCGCTTGCGCCGCCTTGGGTTCGGTCGATCTGGTTTTGCGGGATGGGTCTCAGCACATGGTAGTCTTTGATGTTTGGAGCCGCTTGTTCGTTATGAAGCTTCACTCTTTCCACCAATACTCCCCAACGCTTCAGATCCAACCATCTGAATTGCTCACCAATCAATTCTCTGGCTCTTTCCTCCATCAGGAAATCCATGGTCATTTGAGCCGGTGTGATTTCCATTGCATCGGCTTTGCCAGGGAATGCTGCCCTTCTTCTGATGACATTGACGGTCTCTGTAGCCTCAGCGGTTTTTCCCAACTTCAGCTGGACTTCTGCCAGCAACAGGTAGGTCTCGGCCAATCGCATCGCGATGAAGTCCCGACCGCCTTCAAACTGCGTCAGGTCTGCACGTCCTGGATCCATATGTTTAGTTAAGGCTGGAAACAATCGCTCGTCATATCTGCTAGGTACCAAAACCTGATAGGGTTTCTTAGCCCGCTCTTCCAGAGACATTTCATATCCGGGAATATAGATTGCAGTGTCTCCAAGCGCGAAAGTTACGGTAGGCTTGGAGGTGTCAAAGCTTGTGTTAAACTTACCGTTGTTGGTGCCCAAGTTGTTAGAGTAGTAGGTGTCTTTAAAAGAAGCCTTGTAGCGGCTGTCGTTTGCTCGATCTCCAAACACCGTGTTGATTGCGTAGTTGGTCATCCGGTATCTTTTGAATGGTCTTCCGTTCTGAACATCCCTCCTCATTCCAGGCTGTACGTCGTATTCCATCAAGAAGAAAACGTGGGAGTTGTTGCCACCGCCGTTTGTCAATGGATCTCTGGTGTATTGGATTGCCCAAATCACTTCGTCGTTCCGCTCGTTTCCAAACTGGTGGACCTGTGCAAAGTTGGGCATCAAAGTGAAGCCATAGTCGTTGATCACACTTTTCAGCAAAGGCTCTGCCTTAGCAAAATCATCCGTAGCAGCCGCTTCAGAGGTTGCTTTGGTCATATAGACTTTAGCCAAGAGATGTTGGGCAGCTGGTCGGGTCACGCGGCCATATTGTGTGGAGGCTTTTAGCGCTTCCAAATCCGGAATTGCAGCTTCCAAATCAGCGATGATTGTGGCATAGATTTCTGAGACAGGAGCTCGGCTCACCACCTTGTTTGGAACGAGGTTCTCAGATAATTGCAAATCCACTGCTCCAAACAACTGAACCATCAAGAAGTAATGATGCGCTCGGATAAATTTGACCTCTGCAATTCTTTGCTTTTTAGTGGTTTCATTTAGGCCTGTAACATTCGCCGAACGGTCGATCACTGCATTACAGGTGTTGATCCCTCGGTAGAGTTCATCCCAAAGCTCCCGAACGTGGCCATTTTGCGAGTCGAAATCGTTGGTGTAAGTGTTCATGAATTTCCAGGATCCATCCGCACCGTTGGTGTAGATATCTGTTCCGAATTCAGTCATGTTGTGCCCCCTTTCTGTTCCGTACCAGGCTCTGAGAGAAGTGTAGGCGGCGTTCACGGCGTCATCCAGTCCTTTTGGAGTATTCATGTAATCGTTGCCTATTTGGGAAATCACATCTTCCTGCAAGGCATCCTGGCAGGAAAAAGGCAGGGCAAGTGACAAGGCAAGTGATCCAGTTCTAAGCCAAGATTTAATTGGAAATAATTTTGATCTATTTTTCATGGTCAGATTTGCTTTGGGTTAAAACTTCGCATTGATACCAAATGTGAATTGGACGGTCGCAGGTGTGATGTTTGCATTAATTTCTCCTGCTCCTACACCCTGTTCCGAATCCATAAATACTTCAGGGTCAATCCCCTTGTGTACTCGTCGGTATTCAGCGAAAATGAATGGATTTTGGATGCTGCTATACAGTCTTAGGCTAGTGAGTCCGATTTTATCCAAGACGGTAGACCCAAAGGTGTATCCGAAGTTGATGTTTCGAACCTTGACAAAAGTTCCGTCATAATATCTCAAAGAGGTATTGTATTTCGGGAATTCTTGGTTTTGGTTGGGTCTCGGATAGAGGTTAGTCGGATTGGTTGGAGTCCAATAGTCCACATCCAGGTTGTTGTACCTTCCCGCAAGATTGTTGTTTCCGGTATGGAAACTACTGTTGATCATGGATCCGAATCGACCGAAAATGAAGAAGGAGAAGTCGAAGTTTTTGTAATTGAATCGGTTGGTCATCCCCATTGCAAAATCCGGAACTGCTGAGCCTAGAATGATTCGATCCTCTGCATTGATCCTGCCATCGTTGTTGGTGTCTTGAATCTTGATCACCCCAGGCACATCAGAATAGACTGACGCTTCGTCTTTTTCATCCGTTTGCCAGATGCCGATTTTCTTAAGGTCGTAGAACACGGTCAAAGGTTGACCGATAAATCGACCTGCGGCGATGTCATCCCCGTTAGGCAGGGAGATGATTTCTTCCCGGTTTCGGGTAAAGATGAAATCGGTCTGCCATACAAAGTCGCCTTTCTCGATGTTGAGTGTGGAGATGGTAGCTTCGATACCTCTGTTTTGTGTTTCACCGATGTTGGTGGTGAATCCGCCAAAACCAGTGGAGTTTGGCAGAGGCTGTGGAGCCAACAGATCAGAGGTGTTGGTAATGTAGTATTCTATAGAGCCAAATACTCTGTTTTTCAATATGGAGAAGTCCGCACCGGCGTTGAAGGTGGTTGAAGTTTCCCATCTCAAATCTGGATTGCCGATAGTGTTGGGACGGTAGCCAAATGCCGCTGTATTATCCCAAGCATAGCTGGTTCTACCCAATAGGGCTTGAGTTTGATATGGATTGATCGCCTGGTTTCCGATTGAACCATAGCTGACCCGCAATTTCAACTGATCCACAAAGGAGGAGTTTTTAAGGAAGTCTTCCTGATCCATATTCCAACCTACAGCCACAGAAGGGAAATATCCAAACTTATTGTTTTCACCAAATCTGGAACTGCCGTCCGCTCGGATAGTACCCGTAACCATGTATTTACCTTTATATCCATAGTTCACACGAGCCATATAAGAAAGAAGGGACCATTCCACCAAGTTGGTATTGGCACCGGTGATCTGGGAAGCATCACCCAAACGGTGATAGAGTTGGGAGGCGGCTGGAATTCCCAACACGCTGATGGTGCTTTGTTCCCACTTGTCTTTTTGGAAAGACTGCAGCAAGTCCACCTTCAAATTATGATCCTGTCCGAAAGTCTTCTGATAGGTTAGGATGTTTTCGATGGTGTAGTTAATCTGGAAGCGCTCGTCTACACTTCCGGTAGGGGCTGCGCCACGTCGGGCATTAGTTTGAGAACCTGTAAAGCGTCCATTTCGGCTTACGTTAAAGTCAGGACCCAAAACCAAGCGGTAAGTAAGGCCTTTGGTGATTTCCCAGTTGAGGAAGATGCTGTTAAAGATTCTGGTTCTGAATGTTTCATCCACCTGCGCGCCAGGTACAACCTCGGCAAAGGGGTTGGTTCTCAATCCATCTTGTGTAGGGAGGAAGATCAGGTTTCCTTCATCGTCATAAGGCTTTCCTAGTGGGTTTTCAGCCAAAGCTCCCCCAATTGGGTTGAAGTTTTCTCCGTTTCTTTCACTGTAGGTTACCAAGGTTGAGGTTCCGATTTTGACCTTCTTGTTCAGTTGGTGATCTAAGTTGATTCGGAATGTGTAGCGGGTGAAGTCCTGATTTTTTATGATACCCACGTCTTTGAAATAGTTGCCGGAAACGAAGAAGGTTGTTTTTTCACTTCCTCCGCTTACTCCGATTTGGTGGCTTTGGATACTTCCGCGTTGCATTAGGCCTGCGACATAGTCAGTGCTGCGGCCCAGCGCGATACTTTCCATTTCCACAGGTTCAAAAATTTTCGCATCATCCTCTGTTGTGCCCGGGCCCTCTGGATATTGGCCTACTGCTCTTCTGGATTCCCGCTTGTATTCGGCAAACTCGGGGCCGTTGAATACATCGATTCTTCCCATTTCCTCATTGATGCCATAATAGGAGTCGAGAGAGACGACTGTTTTGCCCACATTACCACGCTTGGTAGTGATCAGCACGACTCCGTTGGAACCTCTGGATCCGTAGATCGCGGTGGCGGAAGCATCTTTCAAAACCTCCATGGAGGTGATGTCCTGAGGGTTGATGTCACCGATACCTCCTACAGTAGGGATTCCATCGATTACATACAAAGGCTCATTGGATGCGTTAAAAGATCTTCTTCCCCGGATACGAACCTGTGGGGCTGAGCCTGGTTTGGAACCAGCCTGTGTCACATCTACCCCGGCAGCACGCCCTTGGAGTGCCTGTCTGGCATCTGTGATGGGAAGTTCCTGGATTTCTTTGTTTCCCACGGAGGAAATTGCACCGGTAAGTTAGCTTTTTTTCACCGTACCGTAGCCTACTACGACGATTTCTTCCAGATCAGACAAGTCTGGACTTAGACTTACATCAATCAGGCTTCGGTTTCCGATGGTTTCTTCCAAAGGAGTGTATCCGATAAATGAAAATACCAGCACGCCATCGGCTGGACCGGAGATGGAATACTTTCCATCCAAATCAGTGGTGGTGCCTGTGGTGGTACCTTTGAGGAGAATCGTCACTCCCGGTAGGGGTGTTCCGGTTTCATCCGCAACAGTACCTCTTACCTGGACATCCTGCGCCAACGCATAGCCTGCGCTCAGCATCAGAAGCAACACCACCGAGAGGTAGGTGTAAAATTTTGTACGCATAGTGTAAGGGGTTATTGTTAAAAGATAGAATTGGGTCTTACAAATTGTTTTTTCGTTCGTAAATGATGAGCGGAAAAATTCGCAGACTTTTCAACATAAAAGGTAGATAGAAGGTGATTGATCTTGCAAGTGCCTATGCTGTAATTTACGAAATCGATTGCGCACCCAAATCGGCGATTTACGTAACAATGGATGTTTAGTGATTCTATTTGCAAATCCTTATTCTGGTAATCAATAGTTAAGAAAAATATTGTTTTGATGAATTATTCGTAAAAAATAGACAGGCTATTTGAAATGTCATGACGTAAAAAAATAAACACCTGCCTTCGACGCGAAAGCAGGTGTTTCGAAAAAAAGAAAACCAAATTTCCAATTCTTCTAGACCTTGGGCGGCTCCCAGCCTTTTTCGTAGTCTCTCTTCCAGAGCGCTTTTCCTTTTTCGGAGTTTTGGATATGACCGTTTTTGGGGTCGCAGACGAGGGATTCACCGGTACGACTGCTGATGTTTGCGAGGTGGCAAAGTAGTGTGGAGACGGCGCCTTCTTCGATATTGGAGTTTTGCTTTTCCAAGCCTCGCACCGCGTTGAAGAAATTCACCACGTGCGTGGTACTCATGTCTCCGCCTCCGCCCAGTTGGGTGCCGCCTTCGCTTCCACCGCCCATGTTTTCCTTCACCATTTTGCCGCTTCGGTCAAATTGCTTGTAGCCGCCCCGGTCCACATAGACTGAACCTTCGGTACCATAGATAATGGTTCCGCGGTCCGAGCCATAGGTTTTGGACGCATTTCGGCTTTTTCCATCCCATTGGATCACTTTGTTGTCACCAAACTTAAAAGTAGCTTCCATGGTATCGTACATCGTCCAGCCATCTTCCGGGAAGTGCATCTTGCCCGCAATGACCGACACCTCGCTTGGATAATCCACCTGTAGCGCCCAACGTGCCACGTCCAGTTCGTGGGTGGCGTTGTTGCCTGTTTCAGCAGTGCCATAGTCCCAGCCGTACCAATGCCAATTGTAGTCCCAAGTGTCGTGCATATAGGCTTTTCTGGGTGCTGGGCCCTGGAAAAGATCCCAGTCCAAACCCGTCGGTGCCGCTTGTGCCACGGGCTTTGACACAGCTCCACGGTTGTTGCTATAGAATGCCTTGGCCATAAACGCCTTTCCGATTGCGCCGTTGTGTATGGCTGCAATGATCTCCCGGCTTTCGGGTGCAGAGCGTTGCTGGTTGCCCATTTGGACGACTTTGTTGTATTTCTTTTGCAAAGCGATCAGCAGCTCACCTTCCCAAGGATTGTGGGAGCAGGGCTTCTCTACGTAAACGTGCTTGCCGCGTTCCAAGGCAAGCCAGGTTCCCGGGGCATGCCAATGGTCCGGGGTAGCGTTGATCAGCACATCGACTTCTTTGTCATCCAGCACCTTCAGGATATTCTGCTCCAGTTTTGGCGTGTAGCTAATGTGTTTCTCGAAGTTTTTTGCCGCCTTGGGCATCTGCGATTGCATCGCATCGCAGAGGTAGAGTAGGTTGACATTGCTGGAGGCCAGCCCGATAGGCTCATAGTAGGCGCCGAGTCTTCGTCCCAAACCGGCAATCGCTACGTTTAGTCGCTCATTGGCTCCGATGATACGAGCGTAGGATTTTGCAGAAAAACCAACAGAACCCAAGACGGATAGGCCCAGCGTTGCTGCGGTACTTTTCTTGATAAAATCCCTTCGATTCTGTTGGTCGATATTCATAACAGGTTAGTTAAGGGTTTTGATTTTGATGTTTTTAAAGCTTACCTCGTCGCCATGATCCTGGAGTAGGATATGCCCCTCAGCGGCTTCGCCAAAGTTCTCCCACTTCTGGTATTTGGACTTGGCTACCAGGTCGCGGTACTTTTGAGATCCTCTGACATACTCCACGACCTTCACGCCATTCAGGTAGTGCTCGACACGGTTGTCCGGATACACCACTACGCGGCCTTTGTTCCATTCGCCAATCGGCTTCACAAACCTTGCCTGCTTGCTGGAGGTAATCAGATCATAAAGCGAGGAAAGGGTGCGGTTTCCGGCGATGCCCATTTTCGCATCGGGATGCTTCTCATCATCCAAAATCTGGTATTCCAAGCCGATGGCCGATCCAGTATTACCTTCAGAAAGGGTTACGAAATACTTCAGACCGCTGTTTGCTCCTTCCGTCAGTTTGAAATCAAAAGAAAGGTCAAAAGCTGAGTATTTGTCCACCGTGACTATGTCGCCGGCATTTTGGGATTCGCTCCCGTCTGTCTTTGCGATAGTCAGGACGCCGTTGTTCACTGTCCAACCGCTGGTGGGGAAGGTTTCCATTCTTGCGCCTCTCCAGCCTTCACTGTTCTGACCGTTGAAGAGCAGCTTATAGCCATTGGCTTTTTCGAAGTCTGTCAGCGTGTTGTCTACCGTACTCACGACATAAACATCTTTGCTAAAGGGCTGAGGCTGTAGATTCTCGGTTTGGATTTTGACATTTTTGAAATAGGTTTTTCGTCCTGCTTCCGAAGAGTCGCGAACGCTATGCACCTGCAAGCCGACAAAACCCGTCTTGTCCATGTCGTCGACCACATAGGCCACTTCCTGCCCGTTGAGCCATGTTTTGATCTCGTTGCCAATTGCTTCGATTCGGTAGTGGTTGTATTCTCCCATCTTGAAGGCTGACTTGGCCGCAGGATTCAAATCGAGGGGATAGAGCCAGCCTCTTCGTGCCTCGTCATACACGCCTGCAGACCAAGCTCTTTCGGACGGGTCAGCTTCGATTTGATAGCCAAAAACCAAGCCTTTACCGTCGCGGGCAGCTGGGTCGTATTGGCCGCGGGCCATCACGCCAGAGTTGGAGGTGGAATGTTCCACCTTCAGGTCCAGCTCTAGGATAAAATCCCCAAAGGTTTCCTCTGTGATGAGGAAGGTGTTCGGAGATCCCGCTACGGAGGTTCCGACGATTTCGCCATTGACTACTTCGAAGGTCGCCGTGCCGGCCACCGGTTTCCAACCGCTGAGGTCTTCGCCATTGAATAGATTTCTCCAGCCGTCACTTGCCTTTTCGGCAGGCTTGGAGCAGCTGATCAGAAGGACGCTAGTGAGAAAGAAGAGACTCTTTCCGAGAGAATAGTTCATTTATTTTTTGGGTTTGGATTTGAGCTAAAATTCCAGATAAATGGAAGCAGGGACAACCGTCTGTAATTCCAATTTACGAAATCGTTTCCGAGTGGCATTATAGGGCGCGGAAGTACCTTGAAAAATGAAAAAGGCCTCGCCGGTTTCCTTGGATCCAGGAAGTGAGCGGCATTGCTCCTGCACTAAACAAAAACCCTTGCCGATCCAACTCGGCAAGGGCGTTTTGATTTGGGACGAGGCCAGAGTCTAAAGGATCTTTACCTCCGCCTTGTATTTACTGATGAGAGTCTCATTGTGGGATTCCCCTTCGTTGGAGTTGGAGCTGTTGAACACCTCAGGCACCACGCCATTTTCGAGTGCCAAGGCGGCAGCCTGCACCATGATGGCATTGAGGAGCGCTGCGCCAACGACCGTGGAGGTCGCGCCGACGTTCGTATGGAGACCGTCCAAGTTGATCGCGGCATCGCCGATCTCCCCAAAGGTGTCCAGAAAGATATCGCTAACTTGGAACAGCTTCATGCCAGAGGAGTGACGCGAATCCACCACCTTGCTATGCGCGTAGTTGGTGATCACGATCACCTTGGCGCCTTTTTCTTGTGCAATTTGTGCCATCTCCACGCTTACGGAATTTCTTCCCGAATTCGACGCGATGATGAAAACATCCTTGGAGGTAATTGTATAAGGCTGAAAGAGGGTTTTTGCATAGCCCTCTCTCCGTTCCACCTCGGTACTGCCTGAGGCGTCCTTGTGCAGCATCAAGTCCGGATCTAGGATAGGAATGACCCGCGCAAAACCTCCTGCACGATAGAAGATCTCCTCAGCAAGCATGTGCGAGTGTCCTGTACCGCTGGTGTAGATCCAGCCTTGGTTGGCGATGGCATTGGCAACCCACTTCGATGCGATTGCAATTTCCTTTTCCTGCCGGAACGCCTTCTGAAGTTTCTCAAAGACGGTTTCCCGGTAGCGCTTGAATGGTTCTAAACTCATTAATATGTTGTTGGGTGAATGGCTAATTTAGTAATATTTCGTCTACAAACACCCAGCCTTTGGCTCCTTTTCCGGGATGCCATGACGGGAGTTTCGAAATAGGTTTCAGCCTGATTTTGACGCGGTCAAAATCTGTTTCCGGCAGGGGAAACGTCAACACTCCAAATCTAGCTTCTTCTATTTTGGTAGACTGGGTGCTTTCCGTTTCCGGAATTTTCTGCCAGGTCTGCTGATCACCGGTCCAAATTTCCACTTTTTCAGGGGGAAAGATGTAGGCGTTCTCGTTTAGAAGAATACTGATGCTGATCTCTTTTGGGCTATTGTTTTTTTCCAAAAATATCTCAAGCTCCAGAGGGGATTCGTTAAATCCAAGCCAGTTACCCGATCCATGGGTGGTCTTTCCCTTTTCATGGTCAAAGAGGGAGCTGGCTCCGTTGGCTTTGTAGCGCCCATTGCCTTCGTAGGCCAACTGGTAGGATGAGGGGACTATGCCCGCTTTGAAAAAGACATCCTTGGTAGGCGTACTGCCAATCCAGTCGGCGGCAAATGCTTTGGCCCGAAACTCGCCGGTTTTTTTAAGCCAAATCGGATCGGTATACAGTGGACTGCTTATGCTGTCGGGCTCCGTGCCGTCTGTCGTGTATCGGATCTCCGCCGTTCGGATGGGGTGGGAGAGAACCAGCTCCATGGAGTCTTGGAAGAAAACCTTGTCAAAGGTGACTTTGGGAGGATTGAGCGGATAGATGACTCCCTTGCCGTCGTATCCAAAATCTATTTGAGCGGTGGAAAGGGCTTCGCTCAGACGGGTTTTGGAGTCTTCGTCCAGGCCCGAATTCCAGAGGAAAAGTTTTTTGACTTGGCTGAGTTTGCCCAAAATCGTTACAGCATCCGGTCCGAGCTTGTTTCCGGAGATGGCGAGATTTCTCAGGTTTTCCAAGCCTTCCAGGTTGGTAAGTTGACCTGCTTGGACATCCGTGAAGTTCAATTGCAGTTCTTCCAGATTTGGAAAATCACGCAGAAAACCCATATCGACCTGATCCAGTGGCATCCGGTTGAGGTTGAGTTTGACGATCTGCTCGCGAATTGCTTTTAAATCTTTGAGAGAAGCAGGGTCGAAGGCCGAGGTGCCATAGTAGGCAACCTCCAGGGCGGGTGACCCTGGAAAGACGGGATTTACCTTTCGGAAAAAGTTGTTTAGCTCTGCGATGTCGGAATCGGATGCCGCGTCGAAGGTGTAGGATTTTTGGTTGGAAAACTTGTTGGAGGCCAATTGGAATAGCGGCGCTTCGGAGGGAAGTTCGGTTACTTTTTGTTCGAAAGAACTGCCGGACTCCACCCACAGCTGGAGGATTTCCAGCTCTTCGTCTGTAAGCTGTGCCTTGTTCTTGGGAGGCATGTGCTCTTTGGAGTCTTGGGGAAGGTTTATGCGTTGGATGAGTAGGGATTCCCCAGCATCTCCAGGCACGATAAGTGGCCCATTTTTTCCGCCTTTTTGCAGACCTATCAAGTCATCCATTCGCAATTCACCCTTGACCTTGCCCTCCTTGTGACAGGCGATACACTTTGCCTCCAGGATCGGCCGAACCATGTGCTGGAAAACCTCCGCATCATCCAGAGCGACAAGTTCCACTTCATTTTGTAGCACAGGGGCTAGGAGGAAGTTTTCACCATGGGTAAGGTCAGCGCCAAAATGCCCGGTCAGTGTAATTACCAAAGCCAAGGTGGCAGTGGTGATTTTCAAGAAGTTGCCTGTCTGCTTTCGGTAGAAGTAAATCAGCGCCGCCAGGCCAAGTGAAGCTATCCCTAGCCATTGATGCCAGATGAGGACGTCTCCGTCATAACCTTCGTTGGCAAGCAGCAAACCTGCCAGCACGGTGATACCGGTAAGATTGGCTCCCAAGAGCAGTATCCACGCCCCGGCGGCTTTTAGTTTTTCATCCTTCAGCCAAAGCAACACGACTGCCATCAGCAAGAGTACAATTGGAAAATGGAGAATGAGCGGGTGGGCCCGCCCCAAAACTTGAAGTGGTGCTGGTATTG
Organism: uncultured Limnohabitans sp.; assembly: GCA_964613865.1. Lineage (GTDB taxonomy): Bacteria > Bacteroidota > Bacteroidia > Cytophagales > Cyclobacteriaceae > Algoriphagus. Next base: position 15,628 of record CAZTJM010000009.1, read on the forward strand.
ACAGGCTGTCTACGGCAAAGCTCAGAATAAGGGCAAGGCCGAGCCAGAAGAAAAGCAGGTTTTCAAGGAAACCGGCAATACGGGATACTTTGGGCATGGTGGGGAATTAAGCAATCAGGTCTTTTACTACTTTGCCGTGCACGTCGGTGAGTCGATACCTTCTTCCGAGGTGTTTGTAGGTCAGTTTTTCGTGGTCTATGCCCATGAGGTGCATGACCGTTGCCTGGAAATCGTGGACGTGGACTGGATTTTCGGTGATGTTATAGCCAAAGTCATCGGTTTCGCCATAGACCATTCCGGACTTCACGCCGCCTCCGGCCATGAAGATGGAGAATGCCCTAGGGTGGTGGTCTCTTCCATAGTTTTCGGGCATGATCTTGCCTTGGCAATAGTTTGTCCTTCCAAACTCCCCACCCCAAATGATGAGGGTTTCGTCCAGGAGCCCACGTTGCTTCAAGTCTGTAATCAGCCCAGCAGTGGCTTGGTCCACATCTTTGGCCTGTCCGATCATCTGGTTGGGTAGGTTGTCGTGGGCATCCCAACCTTGGTGATAAAGCTGGACGAAGCGAACGCCGTTTTCGGAGAGCTTTCTGGCCAAAAGACAATTGGCGGCATAGGTTCCCGGCACCAGACAGTCCGGACCGTAGAGCTTCACGACGCTGTCGGGCTCTTTGGAGGTGTCGGTGATCTCGGGAACGGCCGTCTGCATGCGATAGGCCATCTCGTATTGCTGCACCTTGGCGGTGATCTGAGGATCGTTGAATTCCCGATAGTTCAGGTCATTCATCGCCGCGATCTGGTCGATCATCTTGCGTCGCTGGTCACGGGTCATGCCATTGGGATCAGAAAGGTAGAGTACCGGGTCTTCCGAGTTGGAAAACTGAACCCCTTGGTGGGTGGCGTCCAGGAATCCGTTGCTCCAGAGCTTGGAGTACACTCCTTGTCCGTTTCCTTTGCCTCGGCTGAGTAGCACACAAAAGGCGGGGAGGTTGGCGTTTTCGCTGCCCAGACCGTAGCTTAGCCAAGAGCCCATGCTGGGACGGTTGCCTACCTGCGCGCCAGTCTGGAAGAAAGTCAAGGCGGGATCATGGTTGATGGCCTCGGTGTGCATGGACTTCACGATGAGGAGATCGTCGACCACGCTGGAGATATGCGGGAAAAGGGAGGAAATCCAAGCCCTGCTTTCTCCATATTGATTAAAGCCAAAGTAGGACCCGACCAGCGGGAAAGAGGTCTGTCCGGCGGTCATTCCGGTAAGCCGCTGTCCGCCGCGGATGGAGTCGGGAAGCTCCTGTCCAAAGTTTTTGGTCAAAAGCGGCTTGTAATCAAACGTTTCCAATTGGGAGGGAGCGCCGTTTTGGAACAGGTAAATGATTCTTTTTGCCTTCGGCGCAAAATGTGGTAAAGCGCGCATCAGACCATCTTCGGCTTCCTGTTTTCCGGTAAACAAATCGGGTATCAGCAGAGAGCCCAGCGCCACACTTCCTATTCCCAAACTCAAGCGGGAAAGAAACTTCCTCCTGTTGTGATTTAGCCCCTGCTCTAATATTTCCTTTTCCATCTCAGCTTTTGGTTATAGTCTCCTCTAGGTTGTACATGCTCACGATCACCTGCATCAAAGCGGCGTTTTCGGGAGTTATGGCTTTTTCACTCATAGGATATTCGCCGACATCAAGCGTTTTTTTCGCACTCTCCGGATCGGACTTGAATTCTTCGAGTACACCTTCGTAATACTCAGTCAGAAGATCCCTTTCCTCGGATTTCATTTCCCGGCAAAGTATCCGCTTAAATGCCTGTGAAATTGCTTCTTCACCGGAATAGCTTTCCGAAAGTTTGGTAGCCAATACCCGCGACGCCTCTAGCACCATAGGGTCATTCATCATGACCAGTGCTTGCAAAGGCGTATTGGTTCGATTTCGGCTGATCTCGCAGCGGTCTCGGTTACTGGAGTCGAAGATGATTGCCTTGGGAGGCGGCACGGTCAGCTTGATGAAGTTGTAGATTCCTCTTCGATAAAGTTTGTCTCCGCTGTCTTGGATATACGTCGCCAAAGTGCCGCGTCCAGAAGTCGCCGCTTCCCAAAGTCCAGAGGGTTGATATGGCTTGACACTTGGGCCGCCTATCTCGGTATGGAGCAGGCCACTGCTGGCCAAAACCAAGTCTTGGATGTTTTCCGCAGGAAGTCTGAGCCGCGGGGCTCTGGAAAGGTAGAGATTGTCCGGATCGATCTTCAAGTGATCCTTGGTGATTGCCGCCGATTGACGGTAAGTGGACGACAGCATGATCTGCTTCAGCAAACGCTTGATATCCCAGCCGTTTTCCATGAAGTCAGCCGCAAGCCAATTCAGCAGCTCGGGATGGGTAGGCAGGTCACCCTGCATCCCAAAGTCACCCGAAGACTTGACGATGCCTTTTCCGAAAATTTCCTGCCAGATCAAATTAACAAAGACCCTAGAGGTTAGCGGGTTGTTTCTGTTTGTTGCCCATTTGGCCAATCCAAGACGGTTTTTTTCGAGATTTTCGGGAAACTCAAAAATCGAAGCTGGAGTGGATACATCGACAGAATCGGTAGGCGCATCATACACGCCACGATCCAAAATGTAGGTGGTGCGCTTCACCTCATTCTCACCCATTACGGACACACTTAGTTTGGTGGTGTCGGAGTGGTTGATGAAGCTCATGATACCGTCAAGGTCGGTTCGGTCTATCCAGAGTATGGGAGTCTTGGCGGGTTTGGACTGGCTTACGTCTCCTTCGAAGCCTTTCTCCTTGGAGTTGTTGAAGAAGGCGAAGAGTTCATAATATTCTTTCTGCGAAAAGGGATCGTATTTATGGTCATGGCACTGGGCGCATTCCATCGTAATCCCAAGAATTCCTTTGCTGAATGTATTGGTCTTGTCCAGGACATATTCTATCCTGTATTCCTCTGGGATAATTCCTCCCTCCTCGGTGTATTTGTGGTTTCTGTTGAAAGCCGTAGCGAGGATTTGCTCTTTGGTTGCATTCGGGAGCAGATCACCCGCCAGTTGCCAAGTGAGGAATTGATCATATGGCATGTTTTCGTTGAAGGCGTGGATGACCCAGTCGCGATAAGGCCACTGGGACCGGACTTCATCGTCCTGATATCCGTAGCTGTCGGCATAGCGGGAAATGTCCATCCAGAGCACCCCGAGCTTTTCACCATAGGCCGGTTGGGCGATCAATTCATCCAGTAGCTTCTCGTAGCTGTTTTCCCCTGAAAAGTCCGCATACTTGTCCAGCAACTCAGGGGTAGGAGGCAAGCCTGTCAAATCCAAACTTGCACGTTTGATCAGTTCATGGGGCTTGGCTTCCGGATTTGGCTCCAATTTTTTGGAGATCATTTTCTTATAGACGAAGGCGTCTATTTCACCATTCCCCCATTCACTTTGGGGTACGTTCGGCTTTTCCACTTTCAAGAATGCCCAATGCGGCTCATACTTCGCGCCTTGTTCAATCCACTTTTTGATCAGCGCGATTTCCTCTGGCGAAAGCGAAAGATTTGATTCTGGTGGCGGCATCAGTTCGCCCGGATCTTCGGAAGTGATGCGATGGTATACGGCGGATTCCTCCGGTTTACCCGAGACCAGTGCAAACATCCCGGGACTTTCCTTAAGTCCCTTAAAAGCACCTTCTTCCGTGTCCAGTCGCAGGTCCGCTTCACGCTTGTTTGCGTCTGGCCCGTGGCAGGCGAAACATTTGTCTGATAGAATGGGACGGATGTGGAAGTTGTAGCTGACCTGGTCGGATCCTGCTAAATCTACCGAATTGGGCTCCCTTTGTCCACAGCTCCACAGACCGCCCAGCGATGCAAAAAGCATCAGGGGAAGATAGGATTTTCGGAAAGACATTTTTGGAATTTATTGTTTGACGGGAAAAAGTTAATGAAAAATTTTAAAATAGTGCGGATGCCCAAAGGAAATTAAAGGGACGCCAGCTGGCTCAAATAAATAGTTTTTTGAACTCTTATTACCCCGCTTTTGACCTTGGCTTGAGTTGGTGGGCCTTTGTGCTAATCATTGAAAGCATCCAGCTTTTTGGTGGCTATCACTGCATGCAGGAAAGGGAGTGCTAATTTTCGCCTGGATTGACATTTGTCAAACTTTTGCGGAAACTGACGAGAAATATAATTGATAGCATCTTCGAAGTCCTAAATTCCCCATATTTGTCGTTCTGGGAAGTTTTGGCGCATTTGACCAAGTTTTTTCCGCAGAATTATTCGGATGACTCCAGACCATCCGAAAGGAAAAATCACCGATTCTCAAGTTTCCGATATGCAAATGGAACTTTCGGACAGATTTGGCTGGGCTATTGAAAACGACCAACTATTTAAATGAAAGCAATCTTTACCTTCCTGGGCGTTGTCCTGGTTTTTTTCGCGGTTTCCGCCCAGCAAAAAACTGATCCCAACGCACTGCCAGGTCTATTGGAGAGGTATTATGAATTATCTGGCAAGCGTCTGCTGATTCTCGACAAGGACGTCGCCGCTCTGAATGCCGTGACTGTGGGGGATTTGGAGACTTTGCCTGAGGCACTTACGGTCGGAACGCCTTACTCATTTTTCGCTTTTCGGGAGAGCTACGTGGTGATCTATCCTGCTTATCTCAGGGATAGGTACCGACAGACTACCAGTGGTGCTCTAGCATCGGACGAAAAGAAGATATTTACTGTAAAGGGCAAGATCCGCGACAATGAAATGAAGACCATGTTGCCGGGCGCACTTTTTTCCATTCCGCAGCTTGAATTGGCCGCGCAGGCTGATGTCAAGGGAGAGTTTACTGTCGAGATTCCTGAGGGTACTTATATCGGCTACTTCAGCTCCATGGGCAAGCAGACCGAACAGAAAATCCTGAAGATCTACAGAGATCAAGAGATTGACGTGACGCTTTTTGAGTCGGTGAGCGAGCTGGACTTGGTCACCGTGACAGACCGAGCCATCGATGCCAATGTGATGAGTACTCTTCCCGGCGCTACCCGAATGCCCATGGAGGAGCTGAAGCTGCTGCCGCCGCTTTTGGGAGAGGTGGATGTGGTCAAGAGCATGCTTTTGCTTCCGGGCGTCTCTACTGTGGGGGAGGGAGCCTCCGGCTTCAACGTGCGGGGTGGTGGAGTGGACCAAAATCTCATCCTTATGGACGGTACACCGGTATTCAACCCTTCCCACATGTTTGGCTTTTTCAGCATCTTCAACCAAGACGCGGTCAACGATGCAACTCTTTATAAAGGCGACATTCCAGCCGCCTATGGTGGCAGACTGAGTTCGGTTTTGGATATCAAAACCAAAGCCGGCGATACCGAGGACTGGTCGCTCAACGGTGGCGTAGGCTTTCTCTCAAGTAGGCTAGGATTCAACGGTCCCTTGAGTGAGAAGACCCAAGTGATGGCAACGGCCCGAGCCGCCTATCCAACTTGGGTGCTGCAAAAGATCCCCAATCCCAGCGTGAATGGAAGCAGCACCAATTTTATTGATGGAAATCTGCGCATAGACCATACGATTAATGAGCGAAACAGCCTAGTGCTTAGCGCTTACACCAGCACGGATTATTTCCGATTCGATTCCGACACCGCTTACACTTGGCAGACGAATCTTGCGAGCCTGAAATGGAAGGCCTATTGGGGCGAAAACTTTGGGAGTGAAATTAATCTTAGCTATTCTGGCTACCGCTACTCTGTCTTGGGAGAGCGAACTCCCTTGGATTTTGAACTGCAGTCGTCCATTGACTACATCGGCTTGCAGCAGCAGTTTGAGTGGTCGGGGGAAAAGCTCGAGGGACTGCAATTTGGCTATCAAATCGGCTCCTACCAGATGGGGATGGGAGACCTAAAGGCCAATTCTTCCGAAAGCCTAGTCAATCCGGAGCTGATCCAGGATGAACAAGGCTTGGAAGGTGCGGTGTACTTCCAACTACCATGGAAAATCAATGATCGGCTGGAGGGACAGGCGGGATTGCGCTATTCGCATTTTGCGGCGATGGGGCCAAAGGAAGTCTACCTTTATCAATCTGGCGTTCCAATGGAACCAGAGACGATCACCGATACCGTCTATTACGATTCTGGGGAAGTCATCAAATCCTATGGGGGATTTGAGCCGAGGTTGACGCTGAGGTATGCATTCACGGAGGATTTTTCCCTCAAGGCATCGGTCAACCGAAGTATTCAATACCTGCACCTGCTGACCAACAATTTTGCGTCGGCGCCAGTGGATCTTTGGAAGCTGAGCGACAGCTACGTTCAGCCCCAGACATCTTGGCAATATGCCCTGGGCCTGTACAAAAACCTGAACCAGAACAAGATTGAAACCTCACTCGAGCTTTATTATAAGGACATGCCGAGCATCGTGGAGTACAGGGACGGCGCAGAGCTTTTCCTCAATCCAAACCTAGAGACGGATCTGGTGATGGGCAGCGGCTATGCCTATGGTTCTGAGTTTTTAGTCAAAAAAAACGGGGGCAAGGTGAATGGCTGGGTCTCCTATACTTACAGCCGAACGCTGAGAAAAGTAGCGCCTGAATTCGGCGAACCAATCAACAACGGGGAGTATTTTCCAGCCAACTGGGACCAGCCCCACGACGTGACTGTGGTGGCGACTTGGCAGCCTGTGAAGCGGGTGTCATTCAATGCTACCTTCAACTATCGTACGGGTCGTCCCATCACGCTGCCGAGTGGGATCTATGATATTGGCGGCGAAATTGTGATCGACTATCAGGAGAGAAATCAGGCGAGAATTCCCGACTATCACCGGCTGGACTTGGGCTTGACCTATTATTTCTATCAAAAGAAAAACAGCGACTTCCGCAGCTACATCACCTTTTCGGTGTACAATGCCTACGGCAGGAGAAATGCATTCTCCTGGTTTTTCCAGCCCTCGCCAGAGGTGGGTATTCCAAAGTCCTACCGCCTAGCGGTAATCGGCACCATGATTCCTTCGGTTACTTACAATTTCTCCATCCGATGAAAAGCTGGAGACAACTAGCGGTACTATTCGCAGTGAGTATGGGATCCGCCTCTTGCATCGATGAGATAAGCCTGTACCTCGAGGACTCCAACTCGGCTTTGGTGATTGATGCTTGGGTGGGAAACGTGGCAGAAGGCAGTCATGTCAACATCTACAGGACTGCCCCATTTTACTCGGGTGCGATCAATCCGAGCTATGCCCCAGTTCTAGCGGAGCGAGTAGTTTTGGAGAGTCGCTCCGGCAAAACTATTCCCTTTAGCCTCGTCAGAGCTTCCTATCGGCCTCCGGCCGACTTTCAGCCAGAGGCTGGCCAGGAATACCGACTTGTGGTGGAGCTGGGCGGGGGAGAGGTGATCGAAAGCTCATGGGAAAGGACCCCCCCATTGGTTGAGATAGAAAGCTTGACTAGCCAGGGACTAGAACGGCAAGTAGTTTTGAACTCCGGCAATAGTCAGTTTATCCAGACCCGTACCTTTGCGGATGTAAAGGCCGTCATTACCGATCCTGGTGTAGGAGGACTGGGCTATTTAATCGAGACTTCCGGAATATCGGAGCTTTTCACCTCTTCCGACCGGGATAACTGCGCTTGCGTCTGCTATGAAGACGAGCCGAATATTTTTGCTGGTATGAACGTTACCTCCAATGCAAATTTCGAAGGAAGGAGTTTTGGGGTAAGTGTGGGAGAAATCCCCCTGAGTTACATTGGAAGGTTTTATGTCAGCAGCAAGCTCCGAACGGTCACGCAGGCCAACTATGAATATCTGAGCAAAATCGATGGCCAGCAGCGCAATTCCGGAAGTATCTTTGATCCCGCGCCATCCAGAATCAAGGGGAACATCAAAAAACGTGGAGCGGAAGACGAGCTGGTCTTGGGCGGTTTTTTCCTTTACCAAGAGAGTACCTACGGGGAGATGCTCTACCGTGCCAAAATTCGCGCTTCGGTCATTGAGTTGGACCACAAGCTAGAGCCTCTTCCAGTGGTCAATTCCGACTGTAGAGAATATTATACGAACGCAACTCCAGTGGCACCTGACGTATTTAGGTAATGAAGTTTAGAAAGCAAGTTTTGCGATATAGTTTTTCCAACCTGCCAGAGATTGGGAAATCAAAGAAGAAAGGAATTGGCTTAATCCTGATGTGTTTGGGTTTGATGGCTTGCATAGACGAGATTTATCTAAGTGTCCCGTCCTCAGAGTCCAATTTGGTCATCGATGCGTGGCTCGGCCCCACCTCAGAGCAGTCCTATGTTCGTGTATACCGGTCTGCTCCGTTTCTTTCCGGTACACGTGAGCCCAGGTATTCCAAAGTGCCCACCTCCGAAATCTACGTGGAGGATGAGACAGGGGGACGAGTCTATTTCCGAAACACCTCAGATACCACACTTGCCTACTGGCCTAGCGAGGGCCAGGTTTTTCCCTCCGGAAGAAAATATCGCCTTCACCTGACTACCCAGCAGGGAAAATACGAGTCTGATTGGGTGCTGATGCCAGAGGCTACTACAGTGGGGGATTTTCAAATCGCCGCCAGAGAAAAACTGGTATACGTCATTTCCGGGAATACGCCTATTCAGGTACCTGGTACGGCTGCAGAGCTAAACCTGAATCTCGCCAACTCATCCATCGAAGAGGTCGGCTATCTGATCGAGGCCAAGGGCATTTCTGAGGTGTTTACCACGGGCGGTCCGGAGAATTGTGTCTGCAATTGCTACCTCGACCAGCCTTATATTTTTGCCGGAATGAACTTGGAGTACAGTGGAGCCGGCAACAGCCCCAAGCCAGTGACGCTAGCGGAACTCGAAATCACTTCACTCGGGAGATTCTACCTTCAATCCACTATCAAAACTGTATCCAAGGCCAATTTGGACTACCTTCAACAGATCAACAAACAACAGCGGAGTACGGGAAGCATCTTTGATCCAGCACCCTTCAAGATCAGGGGTAATGTCAAAAATGTAAACCATCCCGAGCAGGAAGTATTGGGAAACTTCACGGTTTATCAGGAAAACACTTTTGACCAGATGATCTACCGTGCGGAGATCTATCGTCATAATCCCGAGCTGACATTCGCTTTTGATCTCACTCCACATCTGGAGGCTCCGGATGATAGTTGCCACGATGTGTATGAAGATGCCCTACCCGAAACCCCCGAACCGTTTTTGCCATGAGAGTAAGATATATCCTTTTCGTCTTCCTTATTTGCTGGCCCTTGAAGCCATTACTTGCGGCGCAAGTTGACCTGCAAAGTGAGGAGCTCGAAAATTTTCTAGTGATCACTGATCGGGACTTTTACCTTTCCGGAGACCGGATCTGGTTTGCCGCCAAGTTGCTTAAAAACCACGACAGCTATCGGTACAGCAAGTTGGCCTACATTGCTGTTTTGGATGGATCTGGCAAGCCCATTCACGAGGAAAAGATGCTGATGACTGGTCAGGATATGGTCTACGGTGACGTTTTCATACCGGAGACGGCCCAATCGGGTGTGTTTGCGATAGTTGTGTACACCAAATGGATGTCCAACTACCAAGACTTCCCGATTGCGAAAAAGGAGTTTTTGGTTGCCAATCCCACGGCGACCCGGGCGGAGGGAGAGCCAGCTTTGTTTTGGGAAAAAATTCCGTTTGCAAACGCTCCTGTCAGCCTTTACCATACCTCCAGCCAGGCGGAGGTAATCGAGATACAGGATCTTTCGGGAAACACGCTTGAAGTACTCGAATCAGTTGCTCCTCTGCAAAAGGTGCTCTCGAAAGTGAAACCGTCGGATTCTTATCGCGTCATTTTCCGAAATAGGGAGCATAGGATTGATCCGCAGGGCTGGTTTTGGGATCCCGCGGAGTTTGCCCTGATTTCCAACCTGACAGCACAAAAAGTCAAAGTGGTGACCCATAAGGACTGGATGGTGTTGGAGGAGCTGGAGGCTGACGGAGGGAAGACTCAGCTCAACAAGACGCTTTACCAAAATCTTGACTCATTCATGATTTCTGTAGTGGACGATGCAGGCCGTCTGGTCTGGACGTATCAGGCGCAATTGCCGGCCACAAGCCAAGGACAGCTACAGGTCAGTTCCAAGGGCGAAGTGGGCGCAGGGATGAAGCTGGACTTGACTGGGTTTCCCCAGCAGTATAAGAGCGGGCTGGTCATGGCTGTAAGGGAGGAGGATGCGCGGGTGTCTGAATTCGTGGAAATCCTCAACCATCCCAACTGGGAAAATCTATCATCCAAAAATACAAAGCCTAGTTTGGTAGCCGCGCTGGACGATATTGTCGAAAATCCCCCGTTTCTCAAGGATTACAGTCCGATGTTTGACTACAAGGTATGGTCTATTTCCATCGCGGATCGCTTCAAGAGCTCAGCAGCACCGGCAAGTGTGGGATTCGCACTGCCTACTACTCTGATTGAAGAGGAGATCGACCGAAGGGTCTATCAGGAACACTTTGAAATCGGCGATGAAGTAGCGTCCTTGCAGTCGCCCTTTACCCCAGACAGAGTTTACAAGCTTGAGGATTACGAGGAGTTTTCTGACCTGGAGTCGCTGATCAAGGAGATCATTCCACAGGTTCGTTTGAAGAAAACAAATTCTGGAGGAGGGAAGGAGATCTTCGTTGCCAACACGGACAATCAGCACGTGAAGTTTAACAAAAAACCTCTGGTACTGATTGATTTTTATCGACCTGCATCTCTGGACGAACTCTGGAATATAGACCTAACTACCTTGGATCGTATCGAGCTGTATTATCATAGATCCACCGTCGAAGCCACCAATCTTGGGGAGGAGGTAGGCGACGGCCTGTTGGTCCTATATACCAAAAACAACGGCTATTTTTTGAAAAACAACGTGCCGAAGCAGCGATACTTTCTTTCGGACGTGAGCGTGCCCCGTATTCAGGACTATTCGAATCGTATGGTCAAAGTCGCCACGGCAAATCCACTTCAATACTTGGATCCGAGCTTGATCTTTGAACGAGGCAAGAGCCGGGCGGAAAATCTCCGGTTTGATACTGCGGGTGATTGGGTAGTTCAGACTTGGCTCTTCGGAAATTCCGAATTCGAGAAACTCCAAAGAAGAGTAGAGGTAGAGCCGTAGCGAATAGTTTGCTCCCAAAAAAAAAACAGCCGCTCGTATTCGGGCGGCTGCTTTCGTTTGTATGGGGTTTGACTATCAGGCTTTGAAAACTGAGAAGTCAAAAGTTTCGAGAAACTTGGTGGTGAAGTTCCCTTCTTTAAACTGTTCGTTTTCCAACAAGGCGATGTGGAAAGGGATGGTCGTTTTGATTCCGTCAATCACAAACTCTTCCAAGGCCCGCTTCATCCTCACGATCACTTCCTCTCTGGACTGACCACTCACGATGAGTTTCGCAATCATGGAGTCGTAATTCGGCGGGATCACGTAGCCTGCGTACACGTGGGAATCCACTCTCACTCCGCGTCCACCAGGGATATGAAGGTTGAGGATCTTGCCCGGACTTGGTCGGAACCCATGGGCCACATCTTCGGCATTGATTCTGCATTCCATCGCATATAACTTCGGAAAATAGTTTCTTCCGGAAATCGTCTCACCCGCGGCAACTTTGATTTGCTCTTTGATGAGGTCAAAATCGGTGACTTCTTCCGTGATTGGGTGCTCCACCTGAATTCTGGTGTTCATCTCCATAAAGTAGAAGTTGCGGTTTTTGTCAACTAAAAATTCGATTGTCCCCGCGCCTTCATAGCCGATGGCTTCCGCGCCTTTGATTGCCGCTTTGCCCATGGCATCACGAAGTTCATCCGTGATGAAAGGAGAAGGAGTCTCTTCGACCAATTTTTGGTGTCTTCGCTGTATGGAGCAATCGCGCTCCGATAGGTGGCAAGCTTTTCCAGTCTTGTCTCCAACCACCTGGATTTCGATGTGACGTGGCTCTTCCACGAATTTCTCCAGGTAGAGTCCGTCGTTTCCAAAGGCCGCACCAGATTCCATTTTGGCATCGTCCCAGGCCTTTTTGAATTCTTTGTCTTCTTTGACTATACGCATTCCACGACCACCGCCACCAGCGGTTGCCTTCAGAATCACAGGATAGCCCATTTCGTTGGCGATCTTTAGGCCTTGCTCGATGGAGTCTAGCAATCCATCTGAGCCCGGAATGGTAGGTACGCCGGCAGCTTTCATGGTTGCCTTGGCAGTCGCCTTGTCGCCCATTTTGGCGATCATATCTGGGGACGCGCCGATGAATTTGATCCCGTATTCTTCACAGATCCTGGAAAACTCCGCATTTTCGGAGAGGAACCCGTAACCGGGATGGATGGCGTCCGCATTGGTGATTTCGGCGGCAGCGATGATTCTTGGAATATTCAGGTAGGATTCGCGGCTAGGAGCGGGACCGATGCAGACGGCTTCGTCTGCAAATCGGACATGTAGACTGTCCTTGTCCGCGGTGGAATAAACAGCCACGGTCTTGATCCCCATCTCCTTGCAGGTGCGGATCACGCGAAGCGCAATTTCCCCTCGGTTTGCAATCAATATTTTATTAAACACGGTCTAGTTCTGTTTAGTGAAAAAATCAACCCGCCGGATCTACCAAGAACAAAGGCTGATCGTACTCTACTGGAGTGGCATTGGAAACGAGGATTTTTACGATTTTGCCTGACACCTCGGATTCAATCTCGTTGAAGAGCTTCATGGCTTCGATGATGCAGACAGTCTGGCCAGCCTTCACCGAAGATCCTTCGCTGACGAAGGCTGGAGAGTCAGGATTTGGAGTCAGGTAGAAGGTGCCGATCATCGGGGATTTGATCTCTACCAAATTGGAAGGAGTAGCGGCTGGGGTAGCTGCGGGAGCAGCAGCTGGTGCTGGAGCCGCGGCGACTGGAGCCGGAGCTGGTGCCGGAGCAGCAGGAGCCGCAGCATGTACTACTTGCGCGCTCTCGGCGTATTTTTTAATGGAAAGTTCGAATTCCTCGGTCTTGATTTTGACCTCTGCCAGGCCGGAATTGGAGATGTAGTCAATCAATTCCTGGATCTCTTTAGCTTTCATAGGGTTCTTTTTTGGTACAATGTCTTGAGACATCTTGATTTGGGTTAAAAACAGAAAAGCTGCATAATTTAAGCAAATCGTGCAGCTATTAATATTTATTTTACTCTTTCTGAATACGAGCCGTCTCGGGTATCCACCTTGATCATGATGTCCTGATCCACGAAGAGCGGCACCATGACGGTAGCACCTGTCTCCACAATGGCAGGTTTCAAGGCGTTGGTAGCGGTGTCACCCTTGATGCCTGGCTCGGTGTAGGTGATCATCAGCTCTACAAACGGGGGCAATTCAACTGACAGCGGGGTTTCGTTTTCCGCATGTACGAGGATGTCGACCAGCTGTCCATCTTTCAATAGGTTTGGACGTTCTATCAGCCGCTCTTCGAGCGACATCTGCTCGAATGTCTCCGTGTCCATGAAGTTGTACCCCATGTCGTCTTTGTAGAGAAACTGATGGGGCCTTTTTTCCACGCGGGCGGTAGTGACTTTCTCGCCGGCGTTAAAGGTTTTTTCCAGGGTCTTGCCAGTTCTCAGGCTTTTCAGTTTGGTACGCACGAAGGCTGCTCCTTTTCCTGGTTTCACGTGCTGGAATTCGACGATCGAAAAGATATCGTTGTTCATTTCCAGACAGAGTCCATTCTTAAAATCCGCAGTACTTGCCATAATATTGAGTTTTGTTCTGTTTGTTTATTTCGGATCGTAGGCCCACTTCAGGTAGATGGAGCCCCAGGTAAAGCCGCCACCGAAGGCAGCCAGTATGAGGTTGTCGCCTTTTTTCAATTGGCTCTCGTACTCCCAAAGGCACAGTGGGATAGTGGCAGCAGTCGTGTTGCCATAGCGCTCGATGTTCATCATGACCTTGTCTGACCCCACGCCCATGCGGTTGGCTGTTGCATCGATGATGCGCTTGTTGGCCTGATGCGGCACGAGCCAGGCAATGTCCTCTCCGCTCAGCCCGTTTCTTTCCATCACCTCTGCGCTCACATCAGCCATGTTGGTCACGGCAAACTTGAAAACGGTGGAGCCTTCCTGGTAGGCGAAGTGCTCCCGCGCTGCCAAGGTTTCGGCCGTGGCGGGCTTGCGGCTACCTCCAGCCTTCATGTGCAGGTAGGGTGCTCCAGCTCCGTCAGACTTGAGAATCGTGTCCATGACTCCCAGCTTCTCGCTGGTCGGTTCTAGCAAAACAGCTCCCGCTCCGTCACCAAAGAGGATGCAGGTAGTCCGATCTTGGTAGTCGACGATCGCCGACATCTTGTCCGCGCCGATTACCACCACCTTTTTGTGTGTTCCATTTTCGATGAACTGGGCACCGAGCTGCAGGGCATATAGAAAACCGGAGCAGGCGGCACTGATGTCAAAGCTGTAGGATTTTTTGGCGCCGACCATATCTGCGATGATGTTGGCCGAGGAGGGAAAAGGCATGTCAGGGGTGACGGTCGCGCAGATGATCAGCTCGATGTCCATCGGGTCTGTTCCGGTTTTCTCCAAGAGTCCCTTTACCGCGGCTGCTCCCATGACGGAGGTACCTTGGTTCTCTCCTTTGAGGATTCTTCTTTCCTTGATGCCAGTGCGGGATACAATCCACTCGTCATTGGTCTCGACGAGGGTTTCAAGCTCCTGATTTGTCAGCCGGTATTCGGGTACATAGCCCTCTATGCCGGTGATCATGGCTCTTATTTTGTCCATTTGTATAGGTTTAATTGGAGCAGGAATAGCTATAGATGCCCCAAAATGGGTTGTTTGTGTTTCAGGCATGGCCCGAGGAAGGCCAAAAATAGTACAATGCCATCTGACCACCAAAACCTAAGCGTCCACATTGGCTAAACTCCTTGCAAGTCAGCTCTTTTCAGTTTGTGAAAACGAAAAATCCACTCCTTTGCGGGAGTGGATTTATAGGTGTTGGAGTCGGAGTGCAATTAAGCCCTTACCTCTTTTTCGATGATTACCTGTCCTTTGTAGTACAATTTGCCATCAAGCCAGAAAGCTCTGTGAGGCAGGTGCATTTCGCCGGTAGTTGGGCATTTCGCCAATCCCGGAGCTTCCAGTTTATAATGAGTTCTTCTTTTATCTCTTCTGGTTTTCGAAATTTTGCGTTTAGGATGTGCCATTTTATGCGTGGTTTATGATTGTTCTTTGTTTTTTAACTTCATTAATTGTTCCCATCGGGGATCGACAGGCTTGGTTTCTTCCTTCGAGTCAGGAGTTTCGTCCTCGGTTTCACCCTCCAATACATCGTCGATGTACACATATCCTCCGTCTACGTCCAAGTCTTCATCGTCCAGCTCGTTCAGGTAGTCTGGATGGATTTTCTTGGCCGGTAGAGCCAGCAGGATGAATTCATAGATCAGCTGCGCCACATTGATCGTGGGTGTATCCCGGGTGATCATATAGACGTTTTCATCTATCTCCTGCTCTTCGCCGCCAAACTTGTAGATCATCTTTTCGGTGAAATCCAAGGGATGATCAAACAACTCCAAGCTGCGGTCGCAGGTCAACTGCACAGTGCCTTTGATGTGGAAAGTGAGCTCAATTACATTAGCCCCTTTGTCCATGATGACCCGTGTGGTCAGCTTTCCTTTTTCGACAATTTCGTTGTCTTCGAAGTTTTGGAAAAATGAATCCCCAATTTCAAAGTCGATTTCGTGCCTTCCTTCTTTGAACTTAATGATCTCAATATCAAAGCTTTTCCAGAATTTCACGATTTGTCCTCCCGATTTAAGACCGCAAATGTAGGTAATAATTTAAAATTGCTAAAGCGGATCTTAAAATAATATTTGGTTTTTGGCTTTGTTTTTAAACTTAAACTGCTCAGGCTTCTACTTCCTCTGGTTCGTGGTGGTTGATGATGTCTGCTGCCAAAAACAAAGCAGCTCGCATCGACCCTTCATCCGCCACGTTTTTTCCTGCGATGTTGTAGGCAGTGCCGTGGTCGGGGGAGGTGCGAATGACTGGCAATCCGGCTGTAAAATTCACCCCAGAGCTAAAGGCGATGGACTTGAACGGAATCAATCCCTGATCGTGGTACATTGCGAGCACACCGTCAAATTTTTTGTGGTGCATCATTCCAAAGAAGCCGTCTGCCGGATAGGGGCCAAAGACCATTTTGTTTTGGTCTTTGAGCTCGCGGATGGCGGGTTTGATGATCTTTTCCTCCTCTTCGCCCAGCAGCCCGTCCTCACCGGCATGCGGATTCAATCCCAGGATGGCGATCTTGGGCTTGTTGATCCCAAAGTCTGTCTCGAGACTTTTTAGGAAAATGTTCGCTTTTTGAAGAATGCGCTCTTTGGTGATGGCTTGCGGGACTTTTGCCAAAGGCAGATGGCCAGTCGCCATGCCGACGCGGAGCGTTTCGTCCACCATCATCATCAGACTGTCTTTGGCTCCAACGGCCTCGGTGATGAACTCGGTATGTCCGATGAATTTGAATTCGGCTGAGTTGAGGTTGTTTTTGTTCAGTGGAGCGGTGACCAGCCCCTTGATTTTTCCTTCCTTGAGATCGTTGACCGCCGCTCGGAGTGCCTCGAGGGCCATCTTGCCAGCCTCTGCCGTTTCTACGCCAGGGATGATTTCAGGACAGTCTTCCGACACGTTGATCACGTTGATCTTGCGGTGGTGAATTTCGTCCAAGCTTCGGATTTGGGTGAAATTGAAATCATCCAAACTCATGAGCTTGCGATAAAAAGTCAACGCTTTGCCATGCCCATATATCAGTGGCGTAAATGACTTGAACACTCGGCTGTCGGATAAGGCTCTCAAGGTTACCTCTATCCCTATTCCGTTGATGTCTCCTATGCTGATCCCGAGGATGGGCCTTTGTTTTTTGGCGTTCATGTTTTGATCTGCTGAATTTGGGGCCAGGACAAAATTCCCGGCCGTTTTGGAATAATCCCTTAATTTTAGGCTGCAATTTATTAAAATTTATCAGAGCCCGAGGATGGAAAAAGTCAAACCCAAAAAGCATCTAGGACAGCATTTCTTGACCGATTTGAGCATTGCCGAGCGTATCGCCCAGGCCGTCAAAGGGCACGGAGGTGTAAACCAGGTGTTGGAGATCGGCCCCGGGATGGGCGTGTTGACTGACTTTCTCCTAAAGAATCCCCAGGAACTTTACCTGATAGATATCGACAAAGAGAGCATCGCCTACCTGCATCAGAAATATCCCCAGTTGGGAGATCGAATCATCGAGGGGGACTATCTGAAATACAACTCAAGTACCCTACTGCCGGAGAAGTACGCCATAGCGGGAAATTTCCCCTACAACATTTCCTCCCAGATTTTTTTCAAAGTCCTCGAAGAGAAAAACCGCGTGACAGAAGTGGTATGTATGTTGCAGAAGGAAGTCGCCGAAAGGATTGCGTCCCCTAAGGGAAACAAGGACTACGGCATTTTGTCTGTTCTTTTGCAGGCTTGGTATGACATCGAGTACCTGTTTACCGTACCGCCCGGGGTGTTCAATCCTCCTCCGAAGGTCAACTCGGGAGTGATCCGGCTGACAAGGAACGCCGTCGAGAAGTTGGACTGCGACGAGCGTCTTTTTTTCAAAGTCGTCAAAGGAGGTTTCTCCACCCGGAGAAAAACGCTGAGAAACGCGCTCAAATCATTTGAACTTTCCGAAGAGTTCAGGTCCAATCCTATCTTGGACAAACGCGCTGAGCAGCTGGATGTGGCGGATTTTGTGTTTTTGACCCAACAAATCGAGAAAGGTCGTGGAGCCAATTAAGCAATTTGAGCTATCGAAAGAATATCTGGAAAGCCTCAAGCAGGGGATCGAGCAGGAGAATATTGACTTTATCCGGGATTCCCTCGAGGGTGTCAACGTGGCGGATATCGCTGCGATTCTGGATGAGCTCAGTATGCAGGAGTCGATCTATGTGCTGCGATTGCTGGAAAAACAGCTGGCAGCGGATATCCTGATCGAGCTGGATGAAGACACCGTAGTCAAGGTACTTCGTGAGCTGGAGACATCTGAAGTCGCTTCATGGATTGAGTTGATGGATTCCGATGATGGGGCGGATATTTTGAGCCTTTTCCCCGAGAAAGAAAGGGAAGAAGTCATCGCCGAAATTCAAGACCGGGTCAAGCTCGAGCAGATTCTCGAACTCCTCCGCTACGAAGAGGACACAGCTGGTGGTATCATGGCGAAGGAATTCATCCGGGCCAACAAAAACTGGAACGTAGTCCAGACCATCGCGGAAATCCGTCGCCAAGCCGAAAACGTCGAAAAAATCTATTCCATCTATGTGGTCAACAATCGACAGCAGTTGCTTGGCAGGGTCTCGCTGAAAAAGATCATTTTGGCGTCTTCCGATACCAAGATTGAAGATATCTACGACGAGGATGTCATCTCGGTACCTGTCCACATGGATCAGGAGGAGGTCGCCGCCATCATGAGGAAATATGACTTGGAATCCGTCCCTGTCATCAATGCCAAGAAAAAGCTGGTCGGCCGAATCACCGTCGATGATATTCTGGACGTCGTGCAGGAAGAGGCCGAGGAGGATATCCAGGCGATGGCCGGGGTGTCAGCGGATATTGAAGAGTCTGATTCCGTTCTCACAATCTCCAAAGCTCGACTTCCTTGGCTGCTCATCGGTGTGCTGGGTGGATTGATGGGGGCCAAGATTATTGGCTATTTCGAAATGGGGCTTAGCAAATACTTGGCGCTGGCCTCTTTTATTCCACTCGTTGCGGCGACGGGAGGAAACGTTGGAATCCAGGCATCCTCACTCATCGTCCAGTCTTTGGCATCCAAATCAGCTTTTGACGATACGCCGATGCAGCGTTTTTTGAAAGGGCTTTTCGTAGCGGTGTTGAACGGCGTCGTCTTGGGGGGATTCGTCTTTTTGGTAGTGGTATTTGTGTACGGCTTTGAACCTATTTTCGGTGTCACGATTGGGGCTGCGTTGTTTTGTGTGGTCTTGTTAGCCTCTTTTATGGGCACTGTGACCCCATTGGTTTTGAATAGATTTGGCATCAACCCGGCCATTGCTTCGGGGCCTTTTATCACGACGACCAATGACCTGCTGGGTTTGACGGTTTATTTTGCCGTGGCGATGCTTTTACTCAAACTTTAGAAATGAAAATTCTGATTATCGACGAGATGCATCCCAGCATCATGGATATGCTGAAGGAAGATGGGCATCAGGTAACCTATTCTCCGAAGATTACCCGGAACGAAATCCTGGATCAGGTGGGCGAATATGAGGGGCTGATCATTCGCTCCAAAACTCCAATGGACAGAGAGTTGATGGAAAGAGCGTCCAAGCTCAAATTTATAGCAAGGGCGGGAGCTGGGCTGGACCAGATTGACTTGGACTACATGGTGCAGCGCGGGATCAAACTCTTTCACGCAGCAAAAGGAAACCGAGACGCCGTCGCAGAACATGCGGTGGGAGGCTTGTTGGCTTTGTTCAACCACATCATCAAGGCGGACACGGAGGTCCGTAAAGGAATCTGGGATAGGGAAGGAAACCGTGGAGACGAGTTGATGGGAAAGACTGTGGGGATCATGGGCTATGGAAACATGGGAAAGTCTTTCGCGAAACGCCTCAGCGGATTCGGCGTGAAGATTCTAGCCTTTGACAAATACAAGATCGACTACACGAAGGAACCCGTCAAGGAGGTGACTTGGGAAAAACTAAAGGCCGAAGCTGATGTCCTCAGCATCCACGTTCCTCTGACACAGGAGACCCGCAATTTCTTTACTTTGGATGAAATAAGGAGCTTTGCGAAGCCTTTTTGGCTGATCAATACTGCGAGGGGTGAGGTGATCAGCTTTGCCACACTGAATGCCGCATTGGATTTTGGCGTTCTTCGTGGGGCTGTGCTGGATGTACTGGAAAACGAGAAATTCAAGAAGTTTACTCCAGAGCAAAAAGAGGAATTTGAGAAACTTGCCCAGAGGCCAAACGTCCTCTTTTCCCCCCATGTGGCGGGCTGGACTTTTGAGTCTTATGTGAAGATCAATCAGGTACTTGTGAAAAAGATCAGAAAGGCTTTTAAAGAATAAATTACGCGTTGAGGGGCGGAGCTCGGAAGCTTCAAGGTCTTGCTTAGTCAAAAAGCTTTCCTATCTTTGCCTATCAAATAAAGGCAAAAACAAAGTAACGGTCTCCACCACGTGACCGTTACTTTGTTTTTTGTGCCTTTCGAAAAAGAAAAAAACTATGTCAAAAGTACAATACTACACCGAGGAAGGGCTGAAGAAGTTGAAGGATGAACTTCAGGAGTTGAAGACCAAAGGCAGGACAGATATCGCCCGTCAGATCGCCGAGGCGCGGGACAAGGGCGACCTCAGCGAAAACGCGGAATACGATGCGGCGAAAGACGCGCAAGGCCTTCTGGAACTCAAGATCGCCAAATTGGAAGCGGTAGTAGGCAACGCCCGCATCTTGGACAATTCCCAAATGGACACTTCCAAGGTGGGCATCCTAAGCACCGTAACGATCAAAAACGTGAAGAACGGCATGACCGTAAGCTACAAGTTGGTGTCTGAAGAGGAAGCTGACTTGAAAGCAGGGAAGATATCTCTTGCGTCTCCCTTTGGAAAGGGTCTGGTAGGCAAATGTATCGGTGACATCGCTGAGATCAATGCCCCAGCCGGCAAGTTGCAGTTTGAAATTCTGGACATTAAGTATTGATCATCATCCCGGATTGTTCCGGGATTTTTTTTGAAACACTATGGCAAGCATTTTCACCAAAATCATCAACCGGGAGATTCCCGCACACATCGTCGCCGAAGACGAGCATTGCATAGCATTTCTGGATATTATGCCTTTGGTCAAAGGTCATGTCTTGGTCGTGCCAAAGGAAGAAACTGACTACATTTTTGATATGCAGCCGGATACCTTGGCTCGGCTCACCGTATTTGCCCAGAAGGTGGCAAAAGCCATAGACAAGACCATCAAATGTACGAGGGTGGGAGTGGCTGTGATCGGACTGGAGGTGCCCCACGTCCATATCCACCTGATCCCGATGAAGACCATGGATGATGTCAATTTTTCTAGGCCAAAGTTGAAGCTAAGTCCGGAAGAATTATCAGAAATTGCGGAGACGATCCGAAAGGGCTTCTAGGAATCGGATACACTTACTAGGAATTGAGGAAAAGCAAAACCCGACACCAATTGATGATGTCGGGTTTTCAACTTTTAGGGTTTCAAAACCACTTATTTCACGGCCTTGATCCAAATATTGCGATAAAGTACATCGTGCCCCTCTGCTTGTAGCTTTAGTCCGCCAGGGGTATCGGTGATGCCTTTCCCGCCATCGTTCCCGCCGTCAATTCCTGAATTCGGGCCGCCCCAGACCTGCTGTATCTCCACATTGTCATGGATTTTTACCCCATTAAAGTAGAGTGTCACACGAGCCTTTTCCGTCAGTTTTCCATCTACAAAGCGGGCCGCCCTAAATTGGATATCGTAGGCATTCCACTTGCCAATGCCCTTGTATTCCTCAGAAGTGGGAAGATGCTCGTTGATCACTGCGGCCATGCCGTGCGTTCCATAGTCTCCGTCCAAGACTTGGATTTCGTAGCGGTTCTGTAGATAAACGCCACTGTTGCCGCCTTCCTTTGCGATCAAAAATTCCACATGGGCTTCGAAGTCACGAAATTCGTCCTTGGTCACGATGTCGGCTGCTCCGTATTTACCACCGGCGGCCGCTGGATCATTGCTACTGATGGCTTTGCCACCGTCTACTGGATCTGTGACCTCGGGCCATTTGATGGGCATCTCAGCGGAAAACCGCGGTCCTTCCCAATATTTCCAGTTTTTGTGGAGGGATTTCGCGGTGCCGTCAAGGTAGACTTTTGCACCTTTTGGAGGCTTGGTGCCAAGATAGGATGCTTCTTGTGCAAAGGAATTAAAGGCGCCTAACAGAGCAATGGTTAAGGCGTAGGCAAAAAACTTCAGTTTCATAGGTTATGGGTATTATTTTTGGAATTGATGAAATACGGAATTAGCTTAATTCTTGATGGATCAATTTGGTTAAATTTAACCGAAAACAAATTTTTTATCCCATGAAATCGAGTATGTGTCAATCTATCACTGGAGCACTGACTGCCCATCATACGGGATCCCAAAAGGCCTTTGAATTTAAATGACATAAATATGAAATGGCAAGGCAGAAGACAAAGCTCAAATATCGAGGATAGACGGGGACAGGGAGGTCCGAGGATGGGAGCGGGGGGATTCAATCCCCTGCTGATTGGACCGCTTGTAAGAATACTTTTTTCCAAGACGGGATTGATCCTGGTCGGTGTATTCTTGGTTGGTTCTGTGCTGTTGGGGTACAATCCGTTGAACCTGATCGGAGGAATGCTGGGAGGCGGCGGTGGCCAAGGTTTTACCTCGGAAAATTACGCGCCGAGTGCAGAGGAGGAGGAGATGGCTACCTTTGCCGCGACTATACTAGCCGATACCGAGGACGTGTGGAACAGGCAGATCCAGGGTTATCGAGAGCCGACTTTGGTGTTTTTCACTGGCTCAGTTTCTTCAGCCTGTGGGTCAGCGAGCAGCGCGACAGGGCCTTTCTATTGCCCTGCTGACGAAAAACTATATCTCGACTTGAGTTTTTTCCAGGACATGGAGACCAAGCTGCGGGCAGGGGGAGACTTTGCTTACGCCTACGTGATTGCCCATGAAGTGGGGCACCATATCCAAAAGATCATGGGGATTACGGACGAAGTCCACAATCTCCGGGGTAGGGTGAGCGAAAAGGAGTACAATCAAAATTCGGTTAGACTTGAACTACAGGCGGATTTTTTGGCGGGCGTTTGGGCCCATCACAGCCAGCAGTCTGCAGCGATGATGGAGGCGGGCGACTTGGAGGAGGCGCTCAATGCCGCCAATGCAATTGGCGACGATAGACTCCAAAAGCAGTCTACCGGACGGGTGGTGCCAGATTCATTTACCCACGGGACCTCAGCCCAGCGCATGAAGTGGTTTAAGAAGGGTTTTGAGACAGGGGATTTGCGACAAGGGGACACTTTCGGTACGGATGATTTGTAGGCTTTGACTTTAAAACCAGCCAAAAACGGTGCCCACGCTTTTGATTCCCAATACCAGCGTAACCAACCAAATCGCAGTGGCTGCGGCCGTTGCCAAAGACTTGTTTCTGTAGCTACCTAAAAGGGACTGTTGGGCTGCAATCCAGATGATCCAGGCGCTGATTACCGGAAGCAGTATGCCATTGGCCAATTGCGCCAAGGTGATGAGCTGCACGGGCTTGATTCCAAGTGATGAAAAGACCAAACCTAAGCTGACGATGGTTCCCATGCTGAACCTCATAGCTTTGGATTTGACGTCCGTATCCCAGCCCAATATCCCACAAACTACAAATGCGGCCGCAAGGGGTGCAGTCTTTGCGGACGTCATACCGGCCGCCAGTTGTCCAAAGACCATCAAATAACCGGCAAAACTCCCGAACACAGACTCCAGACCTTTGGATACATCTACAGCGGAGGCAATCTGTGTACTGGTGTTGGCCGCGCCGACGATCAAAATGGCCATGGAAACAAGGCCGCCCAAGATCACGGAAATCGAAATGTCCCTCCTCATGTGGATCAGATCGGAATCGTCTTTCCATTGCTTGTTGACCAATGAGGCATAAAGGAAAAGATTGTAGGGAACCACGGTCGTGCCTATGAGGGCGACTAGGGTGGGTATTTCGGCTTCATTCCAGTTTGGGACAAAGCCTGCCAAAAGTCGAGACCAGTCCGGTTTTGTCAACACAGCCGTCGTCAAAAAAGCAAAAGACATCAGGATGACCAAAGCAACCAAGATCCGCTCGAGCATCTTGTAGCTACCTAGCCAAAGCAGGACAAATGCAAGCGTACCCAACAGAAAGTTGCCGAGTTGCAATTCCGAGCTTCCAAGATCCAAGGCTGGGGCATTCCAATAGAATGACAAACCGAGATTGGCGCCGGAGATGTTTCCGGCCTCATAGGCGGCGTTTCCGAGCACGATGGCGACCAGCACCAAGGCCATTCCGGCAATTCTAAAAAACGGTTTGTCTTTTTGATTTCGAATTAGCGTACTCAGGTCTGTGCCCGTGATGATCCCAATCCTCCCCGAGATCTCCTGGAGGATCACTGTAGCCAAGACCGAGAGGACCACAGCCCAAATCAGAGAAAAACCGAAATTCGCTCCGGCTAGGGTGCAGACGGTCACAGTCCCTGGTCCGATAAACGCCGCGGCGACAAGTGGTCCAGGGCCGATGTTGCCAAAAAGATTTTTGAGACTCAAGGAATGAATTTTTTTGAAAATAGAGATTTGGAAAGAATTTTCGTAGGTTTTGGTAGCAGGCTGAAAATATTTGCCTGGATATTGTCTTATGAATTGGTTCAAAGGTCTGGGGAAGTTGTTGGGAAGCTTACTGTTAGGCTGCGTCTTCTTTTTTCTGCTGCTTTACCGTGGCGACATCCCCGCGGATGAGCTGGTGGTCAAATACAGGACTCCCCAGTCGCATTTTTTAGACGTAGATGGCAGGAGCATCCATATCCGGATGATGGGAGAAGGCCAGCCTATCATTTTGTTGCACGGAAGTTTTGCATCCCTGCATACCTGGGATGCTTGGCAGAAGGAGTTGAGCCAGTATTTTTTGACCATTTCCCTGGATTTTCCCGGTCACGGCCTTACAGGCCCGGATGAGTTGAAGCGATACTCGACGCAGGATTACAGTGACTTGGTACTTTCCCTGGCTGAGAAACTCAATCTCGAAGAATTCCATCTAGTTGGAAGTTCCATGGGTGGCGCGGTGGCAATAAAAGTCGGTTCGACTCGTCCTGACAAGGTTTTGACACTCACGCTCGTGGATGCCTCTGGTGCTCCTAAGCGCGAGTCCCGCAGTCTCGAGACGGATTTTCGTTCTGAGGAGGAGGAAAGGCCATGGATTCTGAATTGGGTCCAACACCCGTTGTTTTCGGAGCTGGTTGTGAAAAGCACCCCCAAGATACTCTTTGCCATGAATCTGAAAAATGTCTATGGGGACAAATCCAGAATCGAGGAGGAGACCAATGATCGCTATTACGAATTGATGCTTCGGGAGGGAAACCGACGGGCCACGCTGGACAGAATGAAAGTGCGCAAATCCGATTTGGACTTCCGTCGTCTAGATATGCCGACGCTGATACTTTGGGGGGCGAAGGATTCCTGGATTCCTATTTCCCACGCCTATGCATTTGAAAAGGCGATTCCAGGCTCCAACGTGGTAGTCGTCGAAGAGGCGGGACATGTGCCTATGGAGGAATTTCCGACGGAATCTGTCTCAGAATACTTGGCTTTTCTGGGTGTGAGGGTGAGAAAAAACTACCTTGAGCTCCCAAAACAATTGGCCTATGCCCACTGAAACGCTGTTATTCCTTGTGATCGCAATCCAGATCATAACCCTGATTGTGGTCTTGCTAAGGGGTAAAGGAAATCAGGACAAACTCTTTTTCCAATCCGAACTTTCTAGGCTTAGTAAGGAGCTGGCGCAAGCCTTGGCTGAGTCGCGCAAAGAGTCCGGTGAGAACCTCGCCCGCCAATTTGGGCTGATCTTCCAAAACCAGCGTGCCGGAGCCAAAGATCAAAACGATGCGCTCAAGGCATTTGGAGAAGTGGTGAGAGGCACGATGCAAGACTTGAACAATCTCCAGCGGGAGAAATTTGGGGAACTGGGAAGAAGGCAGGACGAGCTAGTCCGAAATACTGAAATGCGTCTGGAGAAGATCCGGGAGACTGTCGACGAGAAGCTTCAGAAGACACTTGAAGCTAGGCTGGGGCAGTCTTTTGAGATGGTCAGCAACCAGCTGCAGGCGGTTCAAAAGGGGCTGGGTGAGATGCAATCCCTGGCAAACGGCGTAGGTGATCTGAAGCGAGTGCTGACTAACGTGAAAAGTCGCGGCGTCTTGGGCGAGTATCAGTTGCAGGCCTTGTTGGAAAATATGCTTTCTCCCGATCAATACGTTTCCAATGCATCGGTCAGCGGCGGACGGGAGCGGGTAGAGTTCGCGGTGAAAATGCCTGGTCAGGATGATCAAGTGCTGCTGCCGATAGACTCCAAGTTTCCCCAAGAATCCTACCTTCGCCTCGTGGATGCCTATGATTTGGGGGAGAAAATGGCCATCGACGCCTGTAGACTAGAGCTGATCCGGGCAGTAAGGAAGTCCGCACTGGACATCCAGAGCAAATATATCCAGCCTCCGGGGACCACCGATTTCGCGATTCTTTTCCTTCCGGTAGAGAGCCTCTACGCGGAGATACTCAGGGAGCCGGGACTTGCCCAGCAAATCCAGCAGGATTTCAAAGTGATTGTGACTGGTCCTGCGACGCTGTCGGCGATCCTCAATTCTCTCCAGATGGGCTTTCGTACTTTGGCCATCCAAAGGCGGAGTTCGGAAGTATGGCAGATTCTTGGCGCGATTAAGACGGAGTTTGGGAAATTTGGAACCCTGCTCGAAAAGACGCAGAAGAAACTGCACGAGGCCAATACGGAATTGGACAAGTTGGTCGGCGTTAGAACCCGCATTATCCAACGGAAACTCAAGGAAGTTCAGGAACTGCCCGAGAAAGAAAGCCGCTCTTTGCTGGAAGATTGAGGGGTAAGCCCGTAGGAAAATCCCCAAAATAGTGGGAAGGTACCGCTGCTTATGTTTACCTTTTGTTCCCTTTGGTAAAAGAAAAAACCTTAAGGCCTGAAAACCATAAATAAAGGTTTTAATTTTGCCACCCTTCAAGATCACACCGATAAACCTCTATGGGGATGAATATTGTGATTGCCGGAGCCGGGGATATGGGATATCACTTGGCGGAGCAATTGAGTTTTGATAATAAGGATATCACCCTTAT